>CAUZQF010000020.1:0-17122 GCA_963581905.1 Dehalococcoidia bacterium | reverse complement strand
CCTATAAACAGAAGAAGGGATATGGACGGTAAACAGCGTTTCGAGGACTTCTGCTTCCTTATGAAATTAAGCAGGCCGGGCTTTGATATGAACAGTAAAACAGCAATTATTTTGAAAATATTATTCTTTTCAAATACTTATTCAATAAAAGAAAAAGGTGCAATCCCGCTTCAATAGTAGATTTGGGAAGTAGGAGGTAGATTAGAGGAAAGTGGAAGATATGAGAAGGCCAGACGCATGAAACACGCGCCTGGCCTTAAACAGATCGATATGTGGTAAGGGCTTAACCCTGGGCGGTTCTGTTGAGTTCTGCGCCGGCGGTAAAGCCTACGCGCTTGTGCGCTGGCACCGTCACGAGCTCGCCAGACTTCTCGCCTCGGATGGGTCGGACCTTGCGCTCTTTTACGTTTCTGATTTCAAAGGCGCCGAATCCAGTAAGGACAACCCTGTTACCTGCTGACAGAGGCTCTTCAATGCTCTCGAGCACGGCCTTCAATGCGGCCTCTCCCATTACTCGATTTCCACCTAATTTAGTGGCAACCATACCAGTGATATCACTCTTCCTAAGAGTAGTAGCCATAATAAAACCCTCCTCAATTAACTATGGGGCTGTTAAAACCTAAACAATATTTCGGGGCCCGATGTCGAGTATGATAATGATATCTTTTATACTTTGTCAAGCACTTTTATTAGATTTTACTGGAAGATACGTACTAAACGATCAGATCCCGCGAGATGCAGGCACGCGCAAGTCCGTTTATCGACGATTTATGCCTCTCAGAGTTTTGAAAACTATTTCAAATACCGCTCCAGCTTCAAAGGGAAATCTATAGGCGTTAGCCCGTTCTTGAATACGGCATTGGATTTCGCAGTAGAAGTGGTGCCTGCAGATTGCAAATGCGCATTCGGAAAGAATGCCACTCCACTGCTGTCTGAATGCAAAGAAACGCATAGGCGAAGAAGTGACCGGAAAAGCTATCACGCTTAGGCCAGCCACAACAATGCCAATTTTGCGCAATATCTCTGCCTTCCCCCATTGAGGTTGCCGCTCAGAGTTAGTTATATTTCTTGAGAACGTTAGGGAGAGCTCGGCGTTCACCATACCTACTCCACAGACCACAAAGAATAGGCTGATTTTATGACTGCACCCGTATTTCAAGGGTCCTATGATGTATTACAATTGGAGCGCCGGGAGGCCGCTATTGCAGCAGCCTACGTAGTGGGTTGCCTGCCTCGACCAGTCGTCCTTCCCAGAAATCCGGACGCCGAAGTTGGCCAGGGGCACCAGTCCAGATGGCAGCCAGTGAAAAATTACCGGTCCCAGACCGGCGACAAATAAAGCCAAAAGTGGCTTGGCGCTGCTATGCTTATAATTACGCAACCTCTATCCGCACCTAGGACATGCAATGAGCACATTCTTGAACGGCCCCAAGGTCTATCTTGTCTCCAAACCATCTGTAGACTGGGAGCAGATAGCGCAGTTTCTTGAAGACGAGGGCGTCCCACCTATCCCCGACAGCATTCGGGCAGGCGAGGACGAGTCGGTCGCTATTGCCGAGGTGTCCGCCCGCATGTGCTACATGAGCTACGGCAGGGGGCGCAAGGACATCGCCGACTTCATTAACAATCTGCTGAATTTCAAAGATGGCAGCGTGTTCGAACACATTAACTATGGCTTTATTTTTACTGGAGTCTCCCGCAGTCTAACTCACGAGCTAGTGAGGCACCGGGCGGGCTTCGCGTTTAGCCAGCGGTCCCAGCGTTACGTGGACGAATCCGGCAGCAAATTCGTCATTCCTCCCGCGCTACAAGATAATAGCGACAGCTTCGATGATGCCAATGCCATTCTTACGGGCGCCCTTGAAAAGGCTTCGGAATCCTACAACGAGCTGGTAGACGCCTTGGGTAAAGCCTTGCCTAGGGAGAATTTCGAGTCCTCCACCGATCACCGTAAGGCTATCCGACAGGCAGCGCGTTCAGTCCTGCCCAATGCGACGGAGACGAAAATTTTCGTCACGGCCAACGTTCGCGCATGGCGGCATTTCTTGGAAATGAGATCGACATCGTTCGCTGACACGGAGATACGTAACCTGGCGATTACTGTGCTGGAGATCCTTCAAAAAGAGGCCCCGCTTCTATTCGGAGACTTCACCTTCGACACCATGTCAGACGGCACCAGAATCGCCTCTCCCAAGTACTCCAAGGTCTAGCCAGCGTCGAAACTTCAGACCCATTCATGCGCCGGTGGATCGCATATTTAGGCGGACGCAATCCGCTAGCGAAGGCCCCCTGCCCCTGCTAAAGTTATGCGTCTGAACAGAATGTATATGACGCGCGTAACCCAGCCCTGGCCCAGCTACGTATCCAAGACATATCGCTACCGAACTGCGTGTCGCCTCGTTCTACATAAAGATAACTTTGCATTTGGAACCAAACCATGAATGAAAAAATAAATCGGATCGCCAGGGAACTAAGCCTGCCTTCGCGAGGCGTCGAATCAATTACGGCCCTCCTAGATGAGGGTTCCACGGTGCCGTTTATCGCCCGCTATCGCAAGGAAGCCACCGGCAGCCTGGACGAAGTTCAGATTCTCGACGTCAAAGAACGACTAACCCAGCTGCGCCAGATGGACGAACGGCGCGACGCTATGGTGTCGTCCCTGGAGGAGCGAGGCCTTCTTACGGAAGAGCTAAGCCGCGCTTTCAACGACGCACAGACACCCACAGAGCTTGAGGATATCTACCTGCCTCATCGTCCCAAGCGGCGCACCAGGTCGACTCAGGCTATTGAGAAGGGCCTTGAGCCTCTGGCTCTGCTGCTCTGGGAGCAATCAGGCATCAACCCGGAAAACGAGGCTGAGTCATACGTCGATGACGACAAGGGAGTTGCGGACATTGATTCGGCGCTGGCCGGGGCTCGAGACATCATGGCCCAATGGGTCAGCGAGGACGCCGAATCGAGAGGTAGCATTCGTTCCCTTTATGAACGCCAGGCCGTCCTACGCTCCAGGGTCGTCAGTGGTAAAGACGAGCAGGCAGAGAAGTTCCGCGATTACTTTGAAGCGGAAGACCTCCTGGCAAATGCTCCTTCCCACCGGGTGCTGGCGATCTTCAGAGGCGAGGCCGAGGGCATGTTATCGGTCAAAATCCAGCCATCTGAAGACCAGGCCATAGCCATGCTGGATAATCACGTTCTTCATGCGCAGAACTCTGCCGCAGAGCAGGTCCAGAGCAGCATCCGAGATGGATACAAGAGGCTGCTGGGCCCGTCGATCGAGACCGAGGCTCGCAACGCAGCCAAGGCCCGTGCCGACAAGTCAGCTATCGATGTTTTCGCCGCCAACCTTCGCGAACTGCTGCTGGCCGCGCCCATGGGAGAAAAGGCGGTCATGGGTCTTGACCCTGGGTTCCGCACTGGCGCAAAGCTGGTGTGCCTGGACAGCCATGGAGAGCTGATTCACTCGGACACAATATTCGCGCTCACAGGAGACAACCAGGCGAAAAAGGCGGCATCCACAGTTCGAGAGTTGGTAAAGCGGTTCCATATAGATGCCATCGCCGTCGGCAACGGCACGGGCGGACGCGAAACCGAGGCTTTTCTTCGAAATCTAGACTTGGGGCAGGACGTCGCAATAGTATCCGTCAACGAGAGCGGCGCATCTATCTACTCAGCCTCGGCGGTGGCCCGGGAGGAGTTCCCAGACCAGGACATCACCGTGCGCGGAGCCGTCTCCATAGGTCGCCGTCTTCAAGACCCGCTGTCGGAGCTGGTGAAGTTGGATCCCCAGTCAGTAGGCGTCGGACAGTACCAGCACGACGTAGACCAGTCGCTGCTCAAGCAAAAGCTGGACGAGGTTGTAACCAGTTGCGTCAATGCCGTGGGAGTCGACGTAAATACGGCCAGCCGCCACATACTGACGTACGTCTCCGGCATAAGCCCCCGTTTAGCGGAGAACGTTCTGGCATACCGAAGGGAACACGGCCCATTCAAGTCCAGGACTGGCCTGAAAAAGGTCAAGGGTCTGGGTACAAAGGCGTTCGAGCAGGCCGCGGGCTTTCTAAGGATCAATGGCAAGAACCCGTTGGATGCCAGTGCTGTCCATCCGGAACGCTATCGCGTTGTGGAGAAGATGGCGAAGGACCTGAAGGCCTCTGTTCCCCAACTCATGTCAGACTCCAGGGTCAGAGGCCAGATCGAACTGAAGCAATACGCCAGCGACGACCTCGGCCTGCCCACACTGCAAGACATCATGGCCGAACTCGAACGGCCGGGCCGCGATCCTCGACAGCAGTTCGAAGCCTTCCACTTCGCAGACGGCGTGAACTCCATGGACGACCTGGAACAGGCCATGGTGATTCCAGGCATCATTACCAACGTCACCGACTTCGGCGCCTTCGTGGATATAGGCGTGCATCAGGACGGCCTCGTGCATATAAGCAAGCTGGCGGACAGCTTCGTCAACAAACCCACCGACGTGGTAAAGGTGGGCCAGACCGTTACGGTCGCCGTTATGGAGGTGGACAAGGCGCGCCGCCGAATCTCCCTCTCCATGAAGAAGGGCGACATCCTGGTATAATGCCGTAAAAATCGCCAAAGATCGGGTGCGAGGCATTATGCCGGAAGCACCAGACCTCGAAGTAATAAGAGAATACCTCACCAACCACGTCATCGATGCGGACATAACGGAAGCCACCGTTATCAAGCCAAGCGTGCTCAGGTCCCTGGATGGCGACATGACAGCGGACATCCTAGGGCGTTCTCTGGAGTTCGTAGAACGGCAAGGCAAGTTTCTTCTCATACGCCTATCCGGCGACCGCATGCTGGTCATCAACCCTATGCTCACCGGCATGTTTCAGCACTGCACACCCAAGACCCGCGTCTTCAAGCGCACCTGCCTCACCTTCGACCTATCCGACGGCACCCAGCTGCGCTACCTGGACGACAAGCAGATGGGTCTCTTTTATTACATACAGTCCGACCAGCTTCATGAGGTTCCGCGCCTAAGCGAACAAGGGCCGGACGTTCTGGATGGCATGACATTGGAAGAATTTCAGCAGCGGCTCAAGAGATTCCTTGGCGAGATAAAGGGCATCCTCACCAGAGGTGCGGTGCTATCCGGCATTGGCAACGCTCACTCCGACGAGATTCTTTTCGATGCACAGATCTACCCCTTCAGAAAGCGCAAGTCCCTTTCCGACGAAGAGCTACAGCGAATCCTGGACAGCTCCCGCTCGGTTGTGGAGAATGCCATTCCTATCCTGCGAAAGCCCATGGCCGACAACATCCACGTGAAGGTCCGCGACTTTCTCAAGGTGCACAACAAGGGCGGAGAGCCCTGCCCTCGCTGCGGCCACCAGATCAGCGAGATCACGGCCAACAAGCGCATCACCAGCTACTGCCGCCAGTGCCAACCGGGCATGCTGCTGCGAAATTAATTCATATATCTAGACCGATCCCGCTCGTCCCAGGCAGCCACAAACGCAACACATCAACGCATACCGACTAAGGAGCAGACGCTATGACCGAAGGCCAACTCAAGGCCACCCTCTTGGGAACGTGTACACCCAGCCCGAGAATCGACCGCTTCGGCATCAGCACCTTGATCGAAGCTGGCGACCAGAAGCTAATCATCGACTGCGGTCGCGAAGCAATCCAGAGGTTGGAGCAGCTGGATATCTCTTTCAATGATGTGGACAAGCTATTCCTTACGCACCTCCACTCCGATCACATCGTAGGCAACCCTGACCTGCTTCTCACCGGTTGGATATTCGGAAGACACGTGCCGTTCCGAGTGTGGGGACCGGACGGAACTCGAAACCTCATGTCTCACCTGGTAGAGGCATTCGAGTTCGATATTCACATACGACGAGACGTCGACGAGATGCTGCCAGCGGAGGGCGTGCGCGTCGAAGTCGTAGAGGTTGAAGAGGACTTCTCGTATGAAGGGAACGGACTCAAACTTACCGTGTTCAAAGTCGACCACCAACCTGTAGAGCCAGCCTTTCGCGTCCGCATTGAGTACCAGGGCAAAGTCGTTGTACTGTCTGGAGACACGCGGCCATCAGAGAACCTGATCAAGTTCGCCCGCGGTGCTGACCTGCTGATACACGAAGTAGCCGCGCCCAGGGAGTTCGTGCAGCGCACGAAAGGCCGATTGCCTCCTGAAATGCAGCAGAAGGTCATCGCCCACCATACCACTCCGCAACAAGCAGGCGCAATCTTCAGTCGTGTGCGACCAAAGAAACTTACGACGGCGCTTTTGAAGTCGGATACGACCTGATGGCTATCGAAGTCGGCGACGAGATAAAGGTTGTCCCAAGCCCTGCTCTTGAGCGATAGACCAGTGAGCGGAAAGGCTATGCATACCTACGCCAATTAACCGCGGCTCGACGACCAAAACTCCGGTCGCCCATCACTCAGAAGAAGAAATAAGCTCCTGCTGCCATGGATGGAAAAATGGCAACTTGGTAATTTCAAATAGGCGCGCCCGATTCGCCCCGCTAGGTGCATACCGCCCGTATACCCAGTCTTCCACGGTCTTCTGAGACATCTCCAAATCGTCGGCGAGCAGCCCCACGTCGCCGTGGTAGACACTCGAATCTAGCCAGACTTTCAATGCAGTCGCTTCCCCAGAGTATTCTCGAGTTCTCTTAGCACCCGAACTCCCTTTTTTCCAATCTGGAAAGTTGAGATAATAACGGCTAGGAGTTGGTTCGTTTTGATTCTGGTACTTGCTTGTCCTGCCACCTGAACCGTAAGGATTAACGACCGGGCTGGTGAGTTTATAAAACGATATTTGCGCGATTGGCATGCCTGCATACAGGGTGATTGGGAGGCGCGAAATGTTACTGAACTCCAGGACGATACCACCCTTGAAACCAGGGTCTATAAAGCCAGCCGTGGAGTGTACAAGCAGACCAAGCCGCCCAAGTGAACTCTTGCCATCTAGACGGCCCATGAGGTCATTTGGCAATTCAAGCCATTCTTCAGTAATCCCCAGAACAAATGCATCTGGGTGTAGGTGAAACGGATCAACGTCGTCAATCATTACCAAATCAGTCAAGCCGGGCTGTTCCTGTTTAACGTCAATGAAAGGGTATACATTGTTGCTGAAGACTCTCAGTTTTTTCCCCAGCGTCAGATCGATGCTGACGGGCTGGATCATTTCGTCCCTGTATGGCGGCTTCATCACCAAATGGTTCGAATTCAGAGCCTTCTTTATATCGACGTCGCTCAGTATCACCGCAGATTCTCCTCATTTACCCATATATTAGAGTTCAACTTATCATTATGGAAAAGTCTCTCTGCTCGGCAAAGAAAATTCTGCGGTTATAATAGCACTGCCTAGTTTGCGCGGTAAAGTGGTTGGAAATGGAACTTGATAGCGAGCTAACAGAGTGGCATTCGTCCCCAAGACGGTTCTTCGGGAAACAGATCGACGTTACCGTTGATGATGGCGGCGTGCAAAAGCCTATCGCCTTCGCTTTCGAAGACGAGTCCCACGACATCAAGCTGATCTTGCACTACCGCGAGGACACAGACTTTGGCAAAGGCCACCGGGGAAGTCACAGGTGGTGGCA
Organism: Dehalococcoidia bacterium; assembly: GCA_963581905.1. Taxonomy (GTDB): domain Bacteria; phylum Chloroflexota; class Dehalococcoidia; order Lucifugimonadales; family JADFKI01; genus Casp-Chloro-G4. The sequence goes on along the minus strand of CAUZQF010000020.1, from coordinate 9,542 downwards.
GCGGCACCATCGCAACTACTACCGCGTGAAGACCACTAACAACGAGCTATACGAAATCTACCACGACCGCGGCGCTTCCACCGAGCACCGCGACGTCCGCCAATGGTACGTGACAAGACAGTTTTAGTATTGGATGACCGGCGGATCTAACTCTGGATTTAGTAGGCGGTCTTTGCGCTAGCCCTGAACATATCCTGCTCTCGTTCTGGCACCACTCTCGGTTATCTTTAATCTCTGTGCTGATTGCGCCGCGCTCTACTCAAACTCACGAAGCCCAACCCTGGGTCGCCAAACACCAACCCTCGTTCACCCGCAGTGCAACGCCTACAATTCAAAAACTACTCGCACTTGGTGTAGCCGCATTCGAGGCAGCGGATGCAGCCTTCCTGGTGGACTACACGGCCAGCGCACTTGGGACAGGATGTGCCATTTGCGACATGCGAACTAGCTGCAGGCAAGGCTGGCTCTGCCGCACGGAACATGTCCGGCTGCGAGCCTCCATCGTCGTCAATCAGCATAGGGCTCATGCCTTCGATGTGCCGCTTCAGCACGTGAGCAACGCCGTCCTCTGCCGAGCGAATCAGCACTCCGTTGTCCCACACAGGCTCCGACGTGATACCGTTAAGCTGCTCGATGATAATGTCCGGTGCAACGCCGGCTCTCAAGCACAGCGACACCATACGGGAGATGCCCTCCAAGTGAGCAGGCTCGCTGCCGCCCGCCTTGCCGATGTTCGTGAACAGCTCAAAAGGCTTGCCGCTCTCGTCGAAGTTCACCGTGACGTACATGGTGCCGTGACCGGTACGCACGCGCTCCGTCACACCACGAACGATGTCCGGGCGCGACCTGGGGAAAAGCTGGCCTTCAGCATCCTGATTCTGCAACGTGGCTGTGTCGGGCGTCGCCACATTGCCCGTCTCCAGCACCTGCATCGACTTGGAACCGTCGCGGTACACCGTCACCGCTTTGCAATTCGTCTCCCACGCCAGCCGGTACGCATCCTTGACGTCCTGCAATGTAGCGCTGTTGGGCAGGTTAATGGTCTTGGAAACCGAGTTGGTGACGTGCTTCTGCCACATGGACTGCATGTTCACGTGCGCCTCGGCGCTTATGAGCATGGACGTCCGGAAGGTGTCGGCGTCGATACCGTTCTCAATGAATATACGCTCCGCGTCATCAGGGCCGTCCGCCAGCTGACCGACGATCTCTCTGACCCTTTCCTCCGAGCCAAGGCGATCGAGCAAGGCCTCCCAGACTGACTTGGGCGCGTCCAGCAGACGAGCGCCAGCCTCTCCTGAGCCTTCGCCCTCGCTACCTGACCAGAGGACGTTGGACCACCATGCGTTGGCGAAGTGCGGCTCGATGCCTGAAGAGCAGTCCGCCAGCCTGCTGATGGTGCCAGTTGGAGCGATGGTTATTACGCTGGAGTTGCGCACCGGAGGCAGTCCCCGCTCTTTCAAAGCAGAGTCTTCGTATTGCGGAAACGGGCCGCGGTCCTTGGCAAGATTGGCCGACTCGTTCCAGGCTGTGTCGTGAATGAACCTGCCTACCTCGTCCGCCAGTGCCAGCGCACCGTCGGAGTCGTAGGGCAAGCCCATACGGATCAGCGCGTCGGCCCAGCCCATGATGCCCAGGCCTATGCGTCGCGTCTGTAGATTAACCTTTCGCAATTTTGGCAGCGGGAACTGGTTCACCTCGATAACATCGTCCAGGAAGCGGACACCGGTGCGAACTGTCTCCTCTAGTAGCTGCCAATCGAAGGTCTGCCCGTTGATGTGCTTGTCCAGGTTGATCGAACCCAGGCAGCAGTTGCCGTAGTTCTCCAAGAACTCCTCACCGCAAGGGTTGGAGGTCTGAATGTCGCCCATCTGCGGGTTGGGCTGCGTATCCCACACCCGGTCGATGAACACAACGCCGGGGTCGCCGGTCATCCACGCCGACTCGCAGATCTCGTTCCACAGGTCGCGGGCCATAACGGTGCCGCTAACGTTGTTGGCAGGGCCGTCGCCGGAGTTACGAGGGTTAATCAGCTCCCACACCTCGTCGTTATCCACGGCCCGCATAAAGTCGTCTGTTATCTGCACGGAGATGTTGAAGTTCTGCAAGGTATTGTCGTTGTCCTTGCAGTGAATGAACTCTTGGATATCGGGGTGACTGATGAGAAGCTGCCCCATGTGCGCGCCCAGCCGGAAGGAGCCCTGCGTCAGCGTTGCGCCCACGGCCGAATACAGCTTCATGACGGCGATAGGACCACAGGCCTGACCGTGAGTGGTCGCGATACGGTCGCTCCTGGGCCGCAGCTTGGAGAAGCCGAAGCCGATTCCGCCGCCCCACTTCTCGATCATGGCCGCGTCGCTGGCCACCTCCATAATGGAGTTCATGTCGTCCTCAGGCGACACAACGAAGCAGGCCGAGAGGCAGCCCTTGCCGTCGGTGCCAGCGTTAACAAGCGTCGGCGAGTTAGGCAGGAACTTCAGGGAAGTCATGAGGTTGTAGAAGCGTGATTGCCACTGCTCCTGCAACGCTGGTGTCTTCTCGCCCTGCGATATAGCGTTGGCCACCCGGCGAAACAGGCCCTCGGCGGTCTCCGTAGCCTCGCCGGCAGCGTCCCTGGTAAGGTAGCGCTTTTCCAGAATGACCATAGCGTTATCTGATAGTCGTAGCTCATGGGAAGCGGCCGAATTATCAGTTGAGGTCATAGCGTACTCCCCATCCACCGGCACACCGGAATTAATCTGCAATCCAGACATCACCTCAGCGAGCTTCTCACGAGAAATCCCATGGGTCTCCAGCAACTTCTCCACGTCACTGGTCAAAGCCTGTGGCATTGCGTCCGCCGCGCCTTGCGATTCATTAGCGGATGAGCCAGGCTCTCCGTCTGAGTTACGGTCCTTTAACACGATCTTCTCCTGTACTTCTTACATAAAATTAATAAGTTCTGATACTTAGCATCTCGACGTTCAACCATAAGCGGTATTCTCGTGGTCATCTCCTGCACCTAATTACCACAGGGATGCGAGATAGCTTCATTTCCCAAACCAGTCGTGAGCCTGACTATTGCTGAAAGAATAACATACATACGAACAATTGTTCCAAGAATTGGAAAGACCCTTAGAGATAGCTGCCTAAGGGACTAGGCGGTGGGGTCGCTGGCTGATTTCTTGGGGCGACCCCTTTGACGTCTTGCAGGCGAAGTGCCGTCCTCTACGTCTTCCAGGAACGAGAGCTGGTTGGTAGGAACGACAGCCGCTGTGTTCCTGGGCTCCAGGAGCGCCTCAATCTCTTCCTTAAAGCTCTCGATGTCGCGAAAGTCCCTGTATATGCTGGCAAACCTGATGTAAGCCACCCTGTCCAAGTCCCGAAGCCGGTCCATAACCAGCTCGCCAATAGCGTCGGACGGGACCTCGGCCTTACCCAGACTGACAAGCTCAGCCTCAATGGCCTCAGCCATCTTATCAATACTGCCCGAAGGTAGAGGGCGTTTGGCGCAGGCCTTGTTAAGGCTCCCCCAGAGCTTTTCGCGGTGAAAATCCTCGCGCCGTCCGTCACGCTTTATGACCATCACAGTGTTGGTCTGTACGCGCTCGTAAGTGGTGAACCTGCGGCTGCAGGACAGGCACTCCCGGCGGCGGCGTATGCCATCACCAGAGTCCCGTGAGTCGATCACCTTGGAGTCGTCGTTGTCGCAGAACGGACAGAGCATCTGGTGCCTTAATTCAGTTTCGCCAATTAATCCTAAAACCACAACTTGTGGAATTGTATTGTAAAGCTACCACTAGATATTGAGTTGTGTCAACAATTTATGGTACATTTTGAGCGGTCGGTTCTTCGAGTTTAATGGACGGAAGGATTGTGTCGACTTGACATTATTCCGTACGGTTGTTCTACTACGAATACCAGCCCTCAAATTTGCTGAAAATACGGCGGCTGGCTGGAGAAATAATGGCGAAGGTACAACCCAAAGAATGGCCGGATTGGGACCGGAAGCGCGACCCCGAACTCTGGGACTTCTATGCCGAGCAGCTTCTAGAGCCTGGCTGGGCTGGTGAGCTTACAGAGTCTGAGTTCGATTACCTGGAAGCCAAGCTCAAGCGCTACAAGCGACTAAGGACCAAGTGGGGATTTGTCGGACTTGAAGCCATGCTGTCCCCGGAAGCCATTCAGACGGTGGCCATGTCTGGAGATCCCGAAGACCCTTCATTCAATGCAAGCCTGGTCAAGGGCACAGAGCCAGAGCTAGAGGCCGAGGGCAGGACCAAGAGCATCAAGGCCTCTGCCTAGGCGCGTTTAGCTAAAGCAACCTGCCACCTAACCTTAAATTAACGCTCTCTCGAGAATGCCCTTACGATTCGCTGGCCTAGTGTGCAGGCCAGCACACTAATCAGCTAATCCGAACGTTCAGATATTTTGGTGGCCCAGGCCAGGGGTAACAATCCCCAACATAGGCCTTACACAACTCTCACCATCGCACGCCCCTATAGAAGGAAGCACAAATGGTTAGCCTAAATAGACTGATGCTTATTGGCAACGTCGGCACCGACCCAGAGATGCGCTACACCCCCAACGGCAAGGCGGTAACCACCTTTCGGTTAGCCGTCACGCGCCACTTCAACGGGCAGGATGGCGAGCCGCAGGACAACACCGAGTGGTTCACCGCCGTCACCTGGAACGCTCTGGCCGAACAGTGCAGCCAATGGCTGACCAAAGGCCGTCGCGTCTTCATAGAAGGCCGCCTCAAAAGCAATACCTGGACCGGTGCCGACGGCGTGGCCCGGTTCGGCAACGAGGTTATCGCCTCCCGTGTGCTCTTCCTGGACCGCGGAGAAAACCAGACCAACAACCCGAACCAGCAGCAACCCGCGGCTCGCCAGCCAGTGGCCGCCCAAGCATCCGCGCAGCCCCCTTCTGAAGAAGACCTCCCCTGGTAGGCTTTTGACTGGTCTTCTCCCAGCGATAGAATATAGTCGCCAGCTATGCTGATTCCATGCCGCTTTACCTCGGCGCGTCTTACACCCATCTGCCATAGCTAATTACTCAAAAGTAAGGATGTGAAATGGAAAAAACTACCCTTAGCCCGTCTAGCATTCACCAGCCCTTTAGCTCGTATTCTCACGGCATCTCTGTCGAGGGAGCGCAGCGAATCATCTTCTGCGCAGGCCAGGTTGCCGCCGATCCCGAAGGCATTATTGTTGGAGAAGGCGACTTTGACGCTCAGGTCGATCAGGTAATGACCAACCTCAAGGCCGTCTTGGCGGAAGCCAACGCATCCCTGGAAGACGTGGTGCAGATAACCATGTACGTGGTGGGCACGGAGAACGCTCCCAAGGCCAGGATAATCCTGCGGAACCACTTCGACCACATTCGACCGGCCAGCACTCTGTGCGTTCTAGCGGGCCTAGCGGATCCTCGGCTGATGGTGGAGATAACAGCATTCGCCGCCGTGGGCTAGATAGTCTGCGTAGGGAAAGAGCAACCCAGACTACGGTTAGCGGCTAATAGACTAACTCTACTCCGTCAGTCTTTGGTTCACTTTCGCAATTTCGCCAATTGAAAGACACATAGCTGAACTAACTTGAAACAAAGAGGGCAGGTCTAAGACCTGCCCTCTTATTGTGCCGATACTTAGACGAAGTTACTTGGCTACGAAGTCGAACTGCTCGTAGTTGCCGCCGGTTATGGAGCCCGGGTCTAGACCCATCCAGCGGTCCAAGATGGTGGAGTAGGTGCCACGGAAGTCGTTTGTGAAGGCCATGTCTCCCTGCACCTGCTTGTCCTCTTCCAGCGAAGGGAACTCGCCGTAGAAGCCGCCCTCGACATCGCCACCGATTACGAAAGCCACTCCCCCTGAGCCGTGATCCGTGCCCGCGCCGTTGTCCCTGATGCGCCTGCCGAACTCGGAGAACAGTAAGACCACCGTGTCCTTGTCCGAGCCGTGCTCCTTCATATCGTCCATGAAATCGCCAACCGCTCCTGAGACGTCGCTCCACAGTTTCGCATGGGAGTTGATCTCCGACGCGTGAGTATCGAAGCTGCCGTGCTGCGTGTAGAAGACGCGCGTACCCAGATCGGCCGTCATCACCTGGGCGATGGACTTCATGTTCTGAGCGATTGGGTTGTCGCCGTACTCCACGCTGGACGAGTAACGCTGAGGTGCGATCCGTAACGTATCGGCTCCCTTCAGAGCGTCGGTGCCGGTCTGCGAGATAAACTTGGCGATCACGTCCTTGCCTGCACCACCATACATCTGGGAAAAAGCCTCTAACGCCAGGTTCCGCGCCGCGTCATCTTTGATGTCAGGGAACAGCCCGTAAGTCTCCAGATTGCCCACCGATGCGACGGGCACACCCTGCGCGTAAAGCGCTCGCGGCAGGCCACGCCCAAAGTTCACGCCGGTCAGAACATTCTCGGCTTTAGGATCCAGGTCACGTATAGCCTTGCCCAACCAGCCTTCCAGCGCAATCTGCTCGCTTTCAGCTGTGTGCCACACATCCATAGAGCGGAAGTGCGACCTGTTTGGGCGGGGGTACCCTATTCCACAAATAACGGCGACTTTCCCATCGTCCCAAAGACTCTTGATCGGCGCCATGCTGGGATTAAGGCCCAGCTTGTCGTCCATTTTAAGGACCTCATCTTGGGCGATGTTTACGTAAGGCCTATTGTCGTAATAGTTGCCGTCCGTGAAAGGTATGACGGTGTTAAGTGCGTCGTTGCCGCCCGTAAGCTGCAGCACCACGACGTTTTTCTTGCGGTTGCCATTATTTGCCATTACGTCCCTCCGTGTCCTGTCCACCATTGGATCTTCTTAAATCAAAGTATATCCGATACATCCGGCCGCCTACGCTCTCTGGTAAATCTGCAGCCGGTGCCGGTTGCTTTCTGTAACGTAGAGCCTACCCTCAGAGTCCAGCTTTACCGACGTAGGCGCCCAGAAATACTTCTCGATGTGAGACGAGACCTCATGAGGATCGTCCACGAAGAAGTCGATGTCTTTAGCCATATCAGCGCTTGCGCGGGCCTGGGCCTCCTCCACGTTAATGCGCAGGAAGGCCTCTGCCCAGCGGGAGTCTGTCGCCTCCCCTCGGAGACCTTGAATAAAATTACCCTCTGAATCGAAGATTTGAATACGCTCATTCCCCCAGTCGGCGACGTACATAAAACCTTCTGAATCTACGGTCACACTGGCGGGCCGGTGAAGCGCACCTTCGCCTCTGCCGGACGTGCCGTAGCTGGTGACGAAGGTGCCGTCGCTGGCAAATCGCTGTATACGATCGTTGCCCCAGTCGGCGACAAGGACGTCTCCGTTACTGACCACCGTGATTCCCCAGGGCAGATCGACCTCTCCATCTCCGGAACCTTTTGAACCGAAGCTTGAGAGATAGACACCATCCCTGGTAAATCGCTGAACCCGGTTGTTCTGATGGTCTACAACCAGCAGACTGCCCTCTGTATCAAAGGCCAACCCTGAGGGACCATCCATCTCACCCGGCTCCGCACCTGTCTTGCCCCACGAACCAGTCGCCTTCCAATCCAGATCAAAGGTTACAATCCTGTTGGTGTACTCGTCGGCCACATAGGTATTACCTTCAGGATCACGAACGATGGCAGTAGGCCACACGAACTGGCCATCGCCTGTGCCGTGCCCACCAAAGGTCCCGAAGTACTCGCTCTCCAGATCGTACACGGTAACCCGAAGTCCCCTAACGTCGCCGTCCAAAGAACGACTGACCGTATAGAGCTTCCCGTCAGCATCAATCGCCGTGTCGACAGGGTAGTAGAAGCCGCGCCCTTCCATAGTCGACAACCCGATAGAGTGGCTGTAACAGAGTCTATTTTGTAGTTGGCTTATAGTCATGGCACTGCCTCTTGCTTGCTTCGCCATATCCTTACGCTATTGGTTGGCTTATGACCTCTGGAACTCATGACTGGCGGCAACCATCTGGAACAGCTGCGCTATACGTTGCTGAGCGGCATCGCCCACACTGTCCGCTTTTACCTCAAGCTCTCCGCCCTGAACGGCAAAGTTCTCCAAGGTCTCCCTGGTTCCGTCCGACACCGTCACAACGCCCATTACGTCCAAACAGGCGTCAACCAGCCGCGAAGGGGATATGACGCCGTCGCTGGTCGAGGCTACTTGATCGATCATCCGCCGAACGCCAGGCTTGCTAACATCACCCAGTTGCTCTGTCGCGAAGTTCAGCCGCTCCACCAGTGTCCCTGTGTCGATCCACTCTGCACCCTGATGCCAACCCTCAACGCTGGGTGGGTTAATCAGGAACTGGCCCATGAACACCATCTGGAGCGCCCTATCCAGGATCTCCTTACGAGGCCTGTCGAATTCGCCTGTGAGTCGGAGAACGCCTGCCACTAGCTCGGCAGGACTCTTCACCTTGATGAACCAGCTCTCGTCTGCCTTGAAAAAATCCGACGTAAGCAGCACCCGCAGCATGGCAGTTATGTCGTAGTTGCTATCAAAGTAAGCCTTGACCAGAAGCTCAATCGCCGCCGGGTCGCGTGGCTCGTTGTAGGGCCACTGAGAGACGGGCGGCTCTTCAGCCACGAAGAAATCGTAAACATGTCTGGCAATGAAGCGGGCTGTGGACTCCTGTTGGCAGATAAGTTCGACGATATCACCACCATCAAAGTTACCAGTTTGGCCTAGGAAGCTCTTCTCATCGTAATCATGGTCTTCCGGATCGAACTGGAAGTGCCAGGCGATCCTTCCATAAGGCCAGATGGAGTCGCGCTCGGCACGCAAAGCCATGTATTCTTTGTTGCCCAGTGTCCAACCAGTGAACGCCCGTGACGCCTCTTTTATGTCCTCTTCCGTGTAGTTGCCCACTCCCAGGGAGAACAGTTCCAGCAACTCACGGCCAAAATTTTCGTTAATCGCGCCCTTGTGGTTATCGTGATTATCCAGCCAGACAATCATGGCCGGGTCCTTCGCCAACTCCAGCAGCAGCGTCTTGAAGTTGCCCATGCCATAGTGCCGGAACATACGTATCTGGTCGCTGAGCACCTTGCCGTTGGTAATCTTGGGGTAGCCAGTGGCAAAGATGGTATGCCAGAACAGCGTCATCTTCTCCTGCAACGGCGCGGAGGTAGAGATCATCTTATAAAGCCAGTATGCGCCGGGGTTCTGCTGGCCCATCATGCCTGACTGCTCGTGATGGTAGCGCCGGATGAGCTCATCGGGAATTGTCTTTACGTCGGTGGGATTGAGAAGGCCTTCCACCACGGCGTCATATCCACTGGCAGCGTACTGCTCCAGTTCGTCCCTCGTAGCACCAAAACCCGCCCTTCGCATCAGGTGAGCGATAAGCTCTACTTCGCGCTTCGTCTGGACAACCATAACGCCTCCTCTATCAACCTGTCGGACAACCTGTCGGAGTTAGCCATCCCAGCACCATTCCGACCCAATTCGTGGAGTTTTATCACCAAAGCTCGCAAATAAGCGAGAGAAGTCAAATTTATTGACGGTAGTGTACCACAAGTAGCGATTATCGAGAATGACCCGTCTATGATGCTTTTAGCGAAAAGTTACA
>CAUZQF010000019.1:0-17220 GCA_963581905.1 Dehalococcoidia bacterium | reverse complement strand
CCAGAGACTACCTGGCCCGATTCCTGTTCCGTGGCGATGAGGTATTCAAGACTATCTCCGCGCTTAGCGGTGGAGAGCGCAGCAGGCTGGCTTTGGCTAGGCTCTTGCTGACTGAGCCGAACTTCCTAGTGCTGGACGAGCCAACGACTCACCTGGACATACCTAGCCGCGAGGCTCTTGAGCAGGCGTTGCTGGACTACACAGGCACCCTGCTCTTTATATCCCACGACCGACGGCTCATCTCCTTCCTGGCAGACCAGCTCTGGGTAGTGGAAGACGGCAAGGTCGAATTGTTTCTGGGTAACTTCGAAGAGTGGGTGCACTCGAAGGACGCCTCTGGAGCCAGTGTAAACGGCGGCTCTAATTCCACGAAGACAAGGGGGCGCAAGGGCTCATCCAAAAAGTCGGTTCCCAAGGCACAGACGGTCGACTATGAGGCGCTCATCTCCGAACTAGAAGAGAGGCTCCAGCTTTTGGACAAAAGGCTGCAAATGGCCTCGTCCAGACAGAAAGTGGAAGACGTTGCGCGGTTTGGTGCTCAGTACAACGAGACGCAGGTACAACTGGACAAGGCCTGGGCTGACTGGGAAAGCTAAGCTTTAGGCCTTATAAAGGCGCTTGGCCTCTTCGTAGGCCTCAGGCGTGTTGAGGTCGAGCCTCACCATCGGATCGTCTATCGCCAACTCCAGCACGTCCTTACGATGGGCCTCGAAGACCTCCCGCAGACCTTGCTTGTCCTCCGTGATACGCTCCAACTCCGGCTTGAGGGAGCCGTCAAATATCAGAGGATGGCCTCCATGGCCCTGGTACCGCGGCGAGGTAATTAATGCGCCTTTAGCGACGTGAGCGTTTAGCACCTGCGAGACAATCTCGGATGTCCGAGGCTGATCGACGGCCAGCAGCATGATCGCCTGGGCGTTGGGATGAATGGAAATCAGACCTTTTTTTATGGAAGTGGTCTTGCCCTGTTCGTAGTCGGGGTTAATTACCCACCGGGAAGGCGTCATGTCCACCACCTGCGAGACCTCTTCGGCCTCATCGCCCAGGACTGCAAGAACGTCATCCACGCCGCTGTCATACAACGAAAAGATCTGATACTCGATCAGGGGCATGCCGTGCCATTCCAGAAGTGGCTTGGGAGTGCCCATGCGGGTCGACATGCCTGCCGCTTGAAGTATTGCTGAGATAATCGGCAATCTAGTCAGCGGCGGGAGCGGAGATCTCGGTCTTGCCCTCAATCCTGTCGATGTGATGCTGCTCCAGCTTCATAGGCAGGCCCGTGCCGCCCAAGCGGAACATAAGTAGCTCAGCCATGATGCTGACGGCGATCTCTTCCGGAGTCCTGGCATGGATATCGAGTCCAATCGGCGCACGCAATTCCTCGATGCGCTCCTTGGGAATACCCTGTTCCATCAGGCCCTCGTAGATCAATATGATCTTGCGCCTGCTGCCCAGCAATCCCACGTACTTCGCAGAAGTCTTGGCAGCTGCCGCCAGGGCCACATTGTCGAAGCGGTGTCCCCTAGTTGCCACAATGATGAACGTGTTTGGATTAATCGGTAGCTCAGGGAAGGCCTCCTCCGGTGTCTTGACTACGATGGTATCGGCCATAGGAAACCGGTCGGCGTTGGCGAACTCAGCCCTGTCGTCTGTGACGAACACCAGAAAACCCAGGCTCTTGGCCAACGGCGCAATGGCGTTGGAGACGTGTCCGCCGCCACAAAGCACGAGTTGAGGTGGCGTGGTGTAGGCCTCGATGAAATATTCAGCGCCAGACTCGGTAATGACGTACCCGTTCTTGCCATGGACCATAAGCTCCTTGCCCTTGGTTACGGCGCTCTCATCCAGCTCAGGCGTGCCCAGCGTGCCGACAGTGGAACCGTCGCCCCGCATGAAGAACTTGGCGCCTATGCCGGACTCGTTGCCTTCACCCGGACGGATCAGACTGGCCAGTGCAACAGGCTCACCGCCCTGGTAGGCCAGGTCGATCTCCTTGGCAAAATCCAGGTACTCTTCGGGCTTGTACACAGGGTCGATCAGGAAGTACATTGTGCCGCCGCAAATAAGACCGTCCTCGGCGGCGAGCTCTTCGTTAAGCTCGTACTCGCGATACTCAGACGAACCGCCCCTCTTCATAAGCTCGCTGGCGGCGAACCAGATGTCGCCCTCAACGCAGCCCCCGCCCAACGTGCCGACGCCTGTGCCATCCTTGCGCACCAGCAGCTTGGATCCTGGCTTCTGCGGCGTGGAGCCCTTCGTTCTGATTACCGTGGCCACAACCATTGCTTCAGACTTGCCCAAAACATTAATGGCTTCTTGGAATACTTCGTGCATACGTAATCGCCCTTTTTTGGGGAATTCATTCGCTCAAATAGTTCGATATAGCTCGACATAGCTACGCAAATAGCTTAACAATTCGATGCCTGTAATTCAATCACGGTCTAGTTTACGATGCCATCACCATGTTTTTAGGTAGTGGACGATTCGGCGTGCAAGGCAAAACATCGCCTCTTGGAAATTCCCTAGCACAGACCGGTTTCCAATCCGATTCGGCTAACGAAGAACAGCGGCTAATAGCTAGGTCAGTAAACCAGTAGTTAGCTAGCGTAGCTGCTGGGCAAACTTCTCTCGGAACTTGGCCATCTTGGGAACAATCACAATCTGGCAGTACATGCTGTCAGGATTTGCCAGGTAGAACTGCTTGTGCTCTTCTTCGGCCTCGTAGAATATCTCCAGTGGCACAATTTCAGTCACCACCGGGCTGCTAAAGACGCCGGCCTTACCTAATTCCTTAATGAAGACCTCAGACTGCTCTTTCTGGTCATCATTGCCATAGAGAATAACCGACCGATACTGGGTGCCGGAGTCTGCTCCCTGGCGGTTAAGGGTCGTCGGGTCATGGGTCGCAAAGAAGACGACCAAAAGTTCCTTAAATGAAATCTGAGAGGCATCGAACTGGATTCTTGCGACTTCAGCATGCCCTGTCTGCTCGCTGCAAACCTGCCTGTACGATGGATTCTCCGTGTGCCCGCCAGCATATCCAGGTAGCACTGAGGTTACCCCTTTTAGCTCGGCAAACACTGCCTCTGTACACCAGAAACATCCACCGCCGAATACGGCGACCTCGTTCTGTTCATCCATAATATTTCCCCAATTTATTTTATATATATTTTTTATAAAAGGCACACGCAACAGCCACAAGTAGGTAAAGACGGTTCGGTCGTCTATTACTGGAGCAATGGCTCAATACTAGACGTTAAAGTTCTGTTATCAGTACCCACATTGGCGCCTTGCCCACATCGTACACCTGCATCGGCGACAGCGTGCCCTTGTCCTGGTCCATGCTGAAGGCAGCCAGCCGTCCCGACTCTAGCCCTGCCGAGTAAAGGAACTTGCCCTGCGGATCAATGCCAAAGGCCCTGGGAATAGGTTCAGTCGGCACCTGCCCAAGAGACGTAAGCCGGCCTGTGTCGGAATCTACCTCAAAGCAGGCCATGCTGTTGTGACCGCGATTTGGCGCGTATAAGAACTTGCCCGACGGCGCAATGTGTATCTGAGCGCAGCTGTTTTGGCCCTCATAGCCATCTGGCAGAGTGGATATGGTCTGAAAGGCCTCCAGCGTGCCCTTGTCAGGGTCCATGTTGTAACCAGTCACGCTGCAGCCCTGCTCATCCGAGAAGTACAGTATGCTCTTGCTAGGGTGGAAGCAGTAGTGCCTGGGACCTAACTCAGCTTCAGGGCTAACCCTGGTAGGGTCGTTTGGCGTCAGCTTGCCGCTGTTCTCGTCGAACCGGTACTGGAATATGGCGTTTGGCCCTTTGCCTCCTGAGATGTGAGGCAAGTATGCAAACCTGTTTGAAGGGTCAGTCTGCATGCAGTGTGCGCCGGTGGCCGTATCAAGCTGCTCCGTCGGCGCATCGACAACCGCGCCGTTGTCGCCAATGGGATGGACGGCACACTTGCCAGCGCCGTAGTAAGCCGACATCAGGTAATTGCCCTTCTTGTCGATGCCAAGGTAACAGGGGTCAGACACTAGCGGTGCCTCACCAATCAGCGACAGGCTGCCGGTTGCCTGGTCGATGGCAAAGCTGGATAGCTGGTTGATGCCGCGTTGCGCTGTGTATAGGTAGCGCTTGCTTGGATGCAACGCCAGCGGCGCGGGGCGTCCCTCCACAGCCACGTCCTCAAGATGCTCCAGGTCTCCAGAGTCCGGGTCCATCTTGTAGACAGCGATACGGTCCTCTTCGGAGATAGTGATGTACATGAAATATGGCAAGGGTTCACCTCTTGGTTGGCTTAGAATGAGACACAGGTCTTCTGGGACGAATATACGAAGGGGTGCTGGCTATGTCAATTGCGATTGCCAAGGAAAGCGCACCGCAGCGAAATATTAGAGCTTCAGCATCTTCTCCAGCCGGCGATAACCTCGGCAAGGGCCTACAACGGCCATGTTGAGCATATCAGTGACCAGGTACTCATTTGCCACGCGCCGCAGATCGTCAGTGGTTACTGCGTCGATTCGGCTTATGACACCCTCCAGGTCCTGTATCTCATTAACGAGAAGCTCCTGGCTGCCTGCCCAGCTAGCCACGACTCTGGTGTCTTCCATACGGAGTTGCAGGCGTCCAGCACTCAAGCTCTGGGCCTTGGCCAGCTCCTCTTCTGGGATGTCGTCGCACAGCGAACCTATCTGCTCAAGAATAGTCTCCACCGCGTCATAGACACGTTTAGGATCGACGCCCGCATTGACTACGAAGGCGCCGGTGTCGAGAAAATGCGAAGTGCCGCTATACACGTCGTAAGCCAGCGCTCGTTTCTCCCGGACCTCCACGAACAGTCGGCTGCTCATACCCTCGCCCAGAATGACGCTGAGCAGGTCCATGGCATATCGGTCGGGGTGCGTGAGCGATATACCCGGCAAACCAATGCACATGTGCGCCTGCTCGGTCTTCCGGTACTCAAGTCGAGAGTGTGATTCGGTCTGCGCCCCGTTGTATGGGGCCCAAGAAGACGATTTGGTCTTCTTCCATCCTTGGGACGATGATTGAACGCAGTCAACCACCTCATCGTGGGTTATGCTGCCCGCCACGCTAATGACTACGTTGGAGGGACTGTAGTGCTCATCAATGAAGTCCATCATCATTTTACGCGTGATGCCATTGACAGACTCTTTGCTGCCTCCGACGTCCTTGCCCAGAGCGTGATCCGGCCAGAGCATCTCGTCGATGATGGCATCCACCTTGTAGTTCGGGTAGTCGTTTACCATGTTCAGCTCTTCGATAACGACCAGCCGTTCTTTCTCGATAGAATCTGGCTCAAAGACGGAGTTACGAAGCATATCCAGCAGGAGCTCAAGGCTGGGCTTGAAGTGAGGTTTTGCGACCTTGCACCAGTACACGGTGGACTCGTGCTCAGTGGCGGCGTTCAGCATGCCACCGGTGCTTTCGATGATCGCGCTGATCTCTTGAGGTTCAGGATGGAGCTCTGTTCCCTTGAACACCATATGCTCTAGGTAGTGGGATACACCGGCCTGCTCAGGTGTTTCGTACCTGGAGCCAACCCCTATATAAATGCAGATGCTGACTGATCTAGTGTGGGGCATTTCGCTGGTTATAATGCGAAGCCCGTTAGGTAGAGTTGTCTTACGGAATGCCGACTGTCTGTCCGAATTTTCGATTGTCATGCATCGATTTTAGGTTATGGCTCCAGGAGCGTCAATGTATGCGAACCCGCGATTACGCCGGTGTTGTTACCGGCTTAGCTCTGCCGTATTTCCACGCCCGAACGCTCTTCTTGTACGCGAACCACAGCAGGCGCTGCCAACCGACCCCAGCCCTTGTTTTGAGCGTCAATGTAGCGCTGCTGCGCAATATTCGACATCTCCATGGGCACACGCAGACGCCTGCCCATATCAGTGGCCAGGCCTACGTCCTTGGCGGCCAGGTCAACCTGGAACCCCGGCTCGAAATTGCCTTTGAACAGTCCGTTGGGGAATGCCTGCATGCTCTGGGTATTGCCGGAGCTGCCCTTGACGGCATCAAACAGGGTCTGAGGGTCTACTCCTGCCTTAACGCCCAACGCAAACGCCTCTGACAGCAGCACGCTGGTGCTGAGGCCAATGAGGTTGTTTACGATCTTGCAAATGGCGCCGTTGCCCAGCTTGCCGCAGTAGGTGGCCTTGTCGCCGATCAGGTCCAGAACCGGCTTGAATTTGTCATACATGTCCTTGTCGCCGCCGACCATAACGCACAGCGAGGCCGCTTCTGCCCCAGTAGTACCGCCGCTTACAGGTGCGTCCAGGACGGTCACGCCTTTTTCGGAGGCCGCCTGCGAGATGCGAAAGATGGTATCGGGATCGGTAGTGCTCAGGTCGAAGAAAACCGTGCCTGACTTGGCCCCAGACAGTATTCCACCCTCGCCCATAGTGACCTCTTCAACGTTCTCAGGCCTGGGCAAGGAGGTAAAAACAACCTCGCTCGCCTCCGCAACCGCCATAGGGCTATCTGCCCAGGTCGCGCCCAAGGAGATCAGCTCCTCCGCTGCCTCTTTGCGGATATCGAATACAGTCATATCATGGCCGCCCTTGGCGATATTCCTTGCCATATGCCGTCCCATGAACCCTACGCCAATGAATCCTACTCTCATGCTGCACCTCTTTAGCAGATTATTTTGTACCATTAATTAAGTTCGGGTATTACCCCACGGTCAGCATGATACGCGCCCGCATGGTTGATGACAAGTTTCATATTTCGGTGCTTATCAGCCCTGTTTGGTAATTATTAAAGATGGCGATAAGTCAATCCAGAAGTCTAATTATCCACGTATTCTGAGTTAGAATCAGTAAGCGGAAGACATTCCCAGACAAAGCGTAGGCGGAGCACAGCCAAAGCACAGGAACGTCTGGGCATAGCCTGAAAACGAATCCCTTGACTCATTTTCTCTTTAAGCGCATCCAATTGGCAAGTGAGTCGAATGTTCAATAAATCAATAGCTATCTTATTCACAGCTCTCTTGATACCCGTGTTGGCCGCATGTGCAGGCAGCGCGCCGGCCTCCACCACGGAACTGGCGACGGGGCAAGCTGCGACTTCAGTCCCCCTTGACACTCTGGTTCCTGGGGAAACCGAGGTCATGGAAAGTGGCGATGAACAGCATAACGGAATAGTGACGCTGGCCACAGGTGACGAGAATAACGCCCCTAAGATACGCGATATCGAAAGCTGGATTAACTCGGAACCTATCACTATCGAAGACCAGAGGGGCAAGGTCGTTCTGGTTGATTTCTGGACCTACACCTGCGTCAACTGCATTCGAACGCTTCCGTTCTTGAAGGCCTGGTATGAGAAATATCAAGACCACGGACTTGTCATCATTGGAATGCACGCGCCGGAATTCGAATTTGAGAAGGTCCGAGACAGCGTCGTTCAGGCTACTGAAGAGTTCGGAATAACGTGGCCTGTAGCCCAGGACAACAAAATGGGAACGTGGCGCGCTTTTGACAACAGGTTCTGGCCCGCCAAATACCTAATAGACGGCGAAGGTAAGTTCCGCTACACCCACTTTGGGGAGGGCTCCTACGAAGAGAAGGAGCTATGGATACGAAGCCTGCTGGTTGAGGCCGGTGCTGACCTATCAGACGTTTCTCCAGAAACCGATGCCGAGCCGATACACAGCTCTGCTGCAGAAGTCGCGGAACCGGGCCAAGGTCTAACGAGAGAGCTTTACGCGGGATACGACCGAAACCAAGGTGCCCGACTCTCAAGGCAATCACCTCCCTATGTTACGCAGAGGGTCTATTACGACAATAGAGGCGACGAGTACCAGTACGAAGACCCTGGCGACCACCAGAATCACTTCCTGTACATACAAGGGCTCTGGCGCAACGATGAGGAGCGACTCATACATGCTCGCAAGACCATTGGCTTTCAGGACTACCTGGCCACGAAGTTCTTCGCCACCAGCGTTAACGCCGTGATGGGCCCAGGGGAAGGCCTGCCGTTAAAGGTCCAAGTGCTCCTGGATGACCTACCAATCACTCCCGATAATGCCGGTGTGGATGTGATGTTCGATGGGAACGAAGGCCCGTATATCCTGGTGGACGACTGGCGGATGTACAACATAGTCTCTCTCCCCGAGTTTGAAGACCACATCTTGAAGCTTAGCTCTAACTCACCGGAGTTTTCGATGTTCGCCTACACCTTTGGGGCATATGAGGTTGGTGAGCCAGCGCAGACCGGCCCGAACGGCTAGACAGATCAAAGAGAAATGATGATCACAAAAGCTCATTGGCTATCAGTACTGATACTATCTCTGGCCATTCTAGCAGTGGCCTGGTCACCCAATTCGGCACAAGCTCAGGCCGTAACAGGCGATGCCCTTGCTGAACCGGGTGCCCGCTTCGACGAGGTGCTTCTTATAAAGGGGCCGGTCTCTGATGACGGTCTGCAGGCCATATTCGGCACGCCGGACTTGGGACTGGGCACGCAACGTATAGGCGTGGTGCTTACCTCTCCACAAGGCCTGGTGCGCTCGCCTCTGGCCACCTTCGCAACCTACTTCGTTGAGGACGGAGAAGTATCGGCAACAGCTTCACAGACATCGGTTGCCTTCTTCAATCCGTTTCCGCTGAACACACGAGGAATCTACACGGCAAAGATTGACTTCGACAGGCCCGGCAAGTGGCGTCTGGAAATCAGCATTCTTGACGACAACGCAAAAAACCTCAGCACGGAAATCGAATTCCATGTGAACGAATCTGCAGCCGCTCCAAGCGCGGGCGAGCAGGCCATTGCCAGCAAGATCAGGACTATTCGAGACGTCGAAAGCGTCGCCGAACTGACCACAGGCTCGTTGCAGGACCCGGACCTGTACCAGATATCCATCGCTGACGCCGTGGCTTCGGGCAAGCCAACGATGATAGTCATGGTCAGCCCCGCATTCTGCACCAACGCTGTCTGTGGGCCGCAGGTTGACATACTTCAGCAGCTCAAGGACGCCTACAAAGGTCAGGCCAATTTTATTCATGTGGATATTTACGAAAATCCCCTGGAAATTCAGGGCGATCTGGACAGAGGCGTCATTTCATCGACTGTCAGGGAATGGAATTTGCCCAGCACCGAGTGGTCTTTCGTAATCACTAGCTCTGGTATTGTCCACGAAAGGTTCGAGTCCTTCACCGGCTACGACGAGCTAGAAACCTCACTCAAAGAGGTCCTTTAGGAACGGATTAGTCTCTATTGGGCGAAATCTAAAGAGGTTATAAACATCTAATCGCAGGTCAAACGAACCCTGGTTCGGCGTTGAAGATTTGCCGCATAGTGCTACGATGCGTAAAGGCCTTTACGCGAATCCGCTGATAAGAATGAGATAGGTGTCGCCGGTCAATCTATGCTTCAAATACAGAGCTTGTGGAAGTCTATCAAGGGCAACCTGCCACCCTATTACAAGGTGCAGGGGCCTATCAAGTCGAAGGAGACTAGTGACGAAGGCATTCTCTGTATTCTAGTAAACGCGTCACTGGTCGAGGTGGACGCTGTCACATTCAGTAGGCTCTCCGTTGGTGATAATTTGAAGGTCAGGTTCACAAGAACCGCCAAGGCCATCAGCATCGATAAGTTAACGACGCCGGATGGCCATATGACCAACGGATCTAGCCCTCAGTAGACTCTTCGGGCTCTTCAGACGCGTCTTTATCGTCTGACTTCTTGTCTTCGTCGTCGGAGTCGGCATCGTCAGAGTCGACATGATCCCGGGCCTTCTTCCTGAAGTCATCTAGCCGTGATTCAACTGCGTGATGCACTGTTCCTTCCGGGAATGAACCGTCCTCCTGGCGCTCCCCTGCCACAACTTCAGTCAAGACCTCAATCCCCTCATCGATAGTCGCAACAGCGTAGATGTGGAACTTACGATCCTTGACCGCCTGCACCACATCATCCCTCAGCATAATATTCTTCAGGTTATCCTTGGGCACCATCACGCCCTGAGTCCCCGTTAGCCCAGAGGCCTTACACACATCAAAGAATCCTTCAATCTTGAAAGTGCCGCCGCCAATAGCCTGCACGTCACCTGCCTGGTTAACCGACCCTGTCACGGCGATACCCTGTTCCAGCAGTATGCCGGACAACGCAGAAATCAAGGAGTACAGCTCTGTGGAGGAGGCGCTATCGCCATCGATTTCGCTATACATCTGCTCGAAACCTATGCTGGCTGTCAACGACAGGGGCTTCTCCTGCGTATATTGGCCTTGCATATAGCCGGTCAATGTCATTAAGCCTTTGTTGTGGACCTTGCCACTCATCTGGGTATCGCGTTCGATGTTAACGAGCTGGCCCCTGCCCAGAGACACACGAGCCGAGATCTTGCTGGGCTTACCAAAGGCATAGTCGTCCATGGAATAGACCGCCAGACCGTTTATCTCTCCGACCCTTTTCCCATCGGTGGCAATATGTATGGTGCCGCTATCAATAAGCTCCTGCATACGGTCCTCAATCAGGCTCAGCCGATAGTGTTTCTGCTCGATGGCCTGGACAACATGCTCGGCTTTAACCAGTTCACCACCGCTCTTGCCCGCCCAGTAGTTGGCCTCTGTGATAATGTCAGCGATATCCATGAACCGAGTCGTTAGCTTTTCCTGGTTTTCCACCAGCCGCGAGGAGTAGTCTATCACCCTGGCCACAGCCGTCTTATGGAAGGTCTTCATCCCGTTACCATTCGTCCTGGATGCCACAAATGAGGCGTACTTCTTCTCGTTCTCCTCGTTCCTATCCATAACAGTGTCGAAGTCGGCGTTGACCTTGAAGTAGCAGCGGGCGTCCTCATCCTGCGCTCATAGCATCTGTATTAGCTGCGGACTGCCGACCATGATTACCTTGGCGTTGTTGGGGTTCGCCTGAGGGCGCAAGGTGGCAGATAGCAAAGGGCTGTTCTGCTCGCCAATATTCTCAACGCGGACCCCGCCGTTGCGGAGCGTACGCTTGAGGGCATCCCAAGAGAGCGGACTGAACAACACGTCTCTTGCCTGTAACACCAGGTAGCCGCCGTTGGCCCTGTGCATTGCGCCGCACTTTATCATCGACAGGTCCGTAGTAAACGTCCCCATTCTGGTCCGATAGTCGATTCGCCCGAACAGGTTGTAGTAGGTCGGGCTAAACTCGAATATGACCGGGCCGCCCTGGCAGTTGGTGTTGTCGACCAGACAGTTCACCTTGTAGCGCGTAAAGAAGTCGTCGCCGTTGATTGGCATCGACGGCATGGGGAAGGGCAATGCAGGCGTCTGAGGCGCTTCCTTGGGTTTGAACACCTCTAGGTTCTTTGCCATATCCGATTCCACCTGCGCTAGGTAATCCACCACTTCTGGGAAATCGGAGTACTTCTCCTGCAATTCATCAATGATCGGCGAAAGCGTTACGCGTACGACCTCGGCATCTATTTCGCTGACCTTTTCGTCTGCTTCTTTGTTAAGCCGACGCATTTCACGTGCTAGCTGGGCAATCTCGTGCTGGAGCTCGTCCGCTCTGGCTCGGAAGTTATCTCTAACATCGTCCGCCAGGTTTGCGAACTCTTCCTGGGTCATTTGCCAGCCTTCCAGCAGAGGCACCGGCGTGATACCCGCTTGATTAAAAGTCAGAGTAAACCCTCGCTGTTGCGCCTCCTGTTGGAGGGTTGTCGTCAAGGCCTAACGCTTCTCTTGGGCGCCCTGCAACATCTCCTCTACCCGGTGGGAATACTCGTCTGTATCGAAGGCCCTGGGTATCTCCTGTCTGCCAGAGCTGGTCAGATCGTCCATATCATGACCTAGCTGACGGATCATTCCGCAGGACATGCTGATTGCCAGCGGCTGCGACGGGTCTTCGAAATTGTAGACGTAGCCCCAGTCTGGTGGGTTGGGCTTGCCAGAGGCCGCCTGCTGTAGATATGAGCGAAGGGCCGTGTTTCTTCCCGAACCAGGTATACCTGAAACAAAAAGGTTTTAGCCATCAGCATCGATATCCACAGCCAGTTCCAGCGCGCTCAAGGCTCGCTCCTGGCCAATAGTCCCTTCCAACTGGGCGACTTCATCGGTGGTCTCAAAGCCTAGGGAGTCCGGGTCGCACACCGTATGAAGATTCTCAGCCCGGACTTCGAAGTCCTTCATACTCATATGTGTCTCCTCCTTCAGCGTGTCTCCTTCGAAATAGGTCAACCGAGGAGGACTGATATCTGCTCATGCTATCGCCAGGGCTTCGGCGGGGTTTCTACAGGGCTTCGGCCAAGAGCTCCACTAGATGCTTGGCCGACTTGTCGGTGCCGTGCTTTATCTGCTGCCGACAGGATATACCTTCGGCAACCATCTCGAACTCACCTTCTTCTGCGCGTATGGCAGGAAAGAGGGTCATCTCACCAACGCTCATGGACATATCGTAGTGCTCCTTTTCCATACCGAAAGAGCCTGCCATTCCACAGCATCCTGTCTCGATCTCCTTAACCTCACAGCCTGGGATGGCTTTTAGCACCTGCATTGCCGGGGCTGTTCCGACCAGAGCCTTCTGGTGGCAGTGGCCATGCAGAAGCACCTTCTTTGGAGGCTTTGTGAACTCCAGCGTAGCCCCCACCTCCTGCTGAGCGTACAGCACGAACTCCTCAATGAGCATCGTGTTTTCGGCAACAGCCTTGGCCCGCTCATTGCCCGCAAGCAAGTCGGGGTAGTCGTCCTTGAAGCTGAGGATGCAGCTAGGCTCGATGCCGACCAGCTTGGCGCCATTCTGAACGTAGCTGTATATGCTGTCCACATTGGTCAGCGCTGCGGATTTAGCCTTGTCCATCATACCTTTGGATAGCATAGGCCTGCCGCAGCAGGTGACCTTGGGCAGCACTACCTGGTAGCCCAGGCCCTCAAGCACTTTTACCGCAGCCTTGCCTAGCTCGGGATGGTTGTAATTCGTAAAGGTGTCCGGAAACAGTACTACCTGACCGTACTTGGCAGCAGATGCTGGAGAACCTCCTCTGGCCTTGAACCACTGCGTAAAGCTCTGGCTGGCCAGCATGGGGAGGTCCCGGCGCTTGTCCACACCAACCCACTGCTCCAGCAGGTCTTTAAACAGGCCAGTCCTCATCGACCAGTTGGATAAGGGAGCGAAAAACGAGCCTAGCTTGCTCACGGCGGCTATGTTGCCGAATAGTCGGTTTCGCAAAGAGAACCCGTTGGCCTTGTGGTACTTGTCGAGGAACTCGTACTTAAGCTTGGCCATGTCCACGTTGGAGGGACACTCGGCTTTGCAGCCCTTGCACTCCAAGCAGAGGTCCATCACGCCGTATAACCGCTCGCTGGTCATGGCATCGGCTGGCAGCGCGCCGGACATTGCACCTCGCAGAGCATTGGCCCGACCACGAGTGGAGTGCTCCTCGTCCCGAGTCACCATGTACGACGGGCACATGGTCCCGCCCAGAACTTTGCGGCATGCGCCCTGCCCGTTACACATCTCAATAGCGTGGGCGAAGCTGCCCTCTTCGGAGAAGTGAAAGCCTGTCGAGATGGGCATGGTTTTGTAGCCCGGTCCCAGTCGCAGGTTCTGCGTCATTGGCACAGCATCGGTGATCTTGCCGGGGTTCATTATGCCGTCAGGGTCGAAGGCCTTCTTAACCTCGCGGAACGCCTGGTATAGCTGGCCACCGAACATCTTCTCGTTGAAAGGACTACGGACGAGGCCGTCCCCATGCTCGCCGCTGAGGGAACCGCCGAACTCAAGGACCAGGTCACTTATCTCCTCGGTGATGGCCACCATTCGATCGACGCCGTCCGGCTTCTTGATGTCGATAAGGGGGCGAATGTGCAGGCAACCAACGCTGGCGTGCCCGTAGTACCCCGCCTCCGTGCCATGGGCCTTTACGATCTCATCGAACCGCTTGACGAACTCTGGCAGCTTCTCCGGCGCGACGGCGGTATCTTCAACAAAAGCCAGAGGCTTAGCATCGCCCGGGACATTCATCATCAGGCCTAGACCAGCCTTGCGCACATTCCAGACCTTGGCCTGGTCCGATGCACTCATCAGCCTGGGCATGGCGTATCCCATTCCGTCCCGCTTCATGCGATTTTCCAAGACGTCCAGTTTAGAATTTAGTTCCGACTCAGTGTCACCAGTCAGCTCCACAACCAGCAGAGCCTCTGGTTCACCGATGATGAAATCGGTCATCCGGCCGTAAGCCAAATTGGACTGGGCCTGTCTGAGGATCATGCTGCCGATTAGTTCCACGGCAGCCGGTTCCATCTCGAGCGTTGCCACTGTGGCCTCCATAGACTCTATGAGGTCATCGAAGTGCAACACCAGCAGAGCGGTGAATTTAGGCTTGGGCACTAGTCGAAGCTTGGCCTCCGTGATGGTGATCAACGTTCCCTCGGAGCCGACGACGAAGCGGGCCATGTTTAAATCGCTACCGCCAACGAACTCGTCCAGGTTGTAGCCAGACACACGCCTCTGTATCTTCGGATAACGGGCCAAGATCTCGTCCCGATTGGCATCTCCCAAGGCTAACAGAGTTCTGTAGATGTCGCCTTCCAGGCCATCGGCACGCATCTTTGCTTCGAGCTGTTCCCCGTTCAAAGCACCGAAGTGGGCCGTCGCCCCGTTCGATAGCACAACGTCGAGTTCATGAACGTTGTCCACAGTCTTGCCCCATATGATGGAGTGCGCTCCGCAAGAGTTGTTTCCGACGGCGCCACCGACGTTGCCCCTGTTACTGGTGCTGGGATCTGGCGCGAACAGCATGTTGGAGGACCGGATTTTATGGTTCAGTTCATCAAGAATTATGCCCGGTTGGGTTCTTACCCAGCCCTCTTCTTCATTAACTTCGATGATGTCATGCATGTACTTGGAGAAGTCCATGATGATGGCCTTGCCGACAGTCTGACCGGCCAGGCTTGTGCCACCACCGCGCGGCAGAACCGGTACGCCATGCCTGTTGGCAGTCTCAACGACGGCAATGACATCTTCCGCGTTCTTGGGCAGTACTACGCCGACGGGCTCGATCTGGTACATGCTGGCGTCGGTGCTGTAAAGCATCCTCGTCATCTTGTCGAATCTGACCTCGCCGGACACATATCTACTTAGCTCTTCAACCAGTTCCCTTGTATCAGACTCTGCTGCCGTGGTTGCCATAAATCTCCTCTGTCTAGGACAGGGTAAAGCGATCCTGCTTGTAATCAGTTAATAGGATATATCCTTTAAGCCGTAGATTCAAAGAGGATTTGGGCGAGGCAAGCGGCCTAAATTAAGAAGCTAGGGCGCACAGGTGGAGCAGTGAAGAGTCGCAGTTAGCTCGAACGGCTTATTCAGGGGCGGTAGAGGCGTTGTTAAGCTCTTTCTGCGCTATGTAATAGACAACAGGCACGAAAGGCAGAATCCAAAGTAACATCAGGACTACTCTTGGATACCTGCCATCAGTGAATTTTTCCACCTCACCAGCGTAGTGCCAGCCCACGAACCAGTTCACAATCGGCAGGTAGAGAAATAGCACCCAGACTCCCGCGTCAAGGCCAGTGTCGTTAGCGATGTGCAGTTCCCTGACTGTGACGAAGAACCAGTAGAGTTGGTATATGCCAAAGGTGACGAAGAAGAGGGCAATTTGCGGCCAGACGCCACGCCGCTTAATGTGGTCGGTTTTCATGCCCTCTCCTGATAAACAGTCCCGAGAGTAAAATTACTTAATTAGTCCCGCCGCCAAAAACGTTCAGCACTCTGCGCCAGTTCATGATGACCAGTAATGCTGCAAAAAGAAGACCCGCTCTCGCGGGCCCTCGTTAATAACCAGGTGTCGAAGCTGTCTATGAAACTCTTACTACGTTGTACCGGATTGTTCCCCTAGGCGTTACCACATCAATTTCATCGCCTACGGTTTTGCCTACCAGCGCTTTTCCAAGGGGCGAGACATCTGAAATCCTAGCCTCTGATGGGTTCGATTCGGTCCTGCCTACCAGCGTATAGTTGCTCTGGCGACCGGTATCGATATCCTTAACTGAGACCTTGGCACCGATGTCTACTATCTTGGATTTTTTGCGCTTCGAGGTGTCTACAACGACTGCCTTCTTAAGGGTATCTTCAATCTCCCGGATCCTACCCTCAACCAAGCCTAGCTGCTCTCGGGCCGCTTCCAAAGGTGCGTTCTCTCTGACGTCTTTGTCAGCCGCCGCCTTTTGAATCTGAACCGCCAGAGGCTGCCTCTCGGACTTAAGGGACTCCAACTGAGTCACCAGCTTCACATGGCCTTCAGCTGTTAATCCAATTGCCTCAGGGCCAGTTTTTGTCGCGCCGGTTACCCTGTTTTTACTCTTGCGAATGCGAACGTGCTGAGCAAGATTGACTTCGACCAGGCCCTGTTTCCGCGCATACGAAAGGAATCCGCGAATAACCTGTAGGCGTTCAGTGGCAAGAGGTGTAGTTCCCGTACCACCAACTTGCTCGGCGTAATCGCCTATCTCCGATGGGTTGATTTCGATGAAGGACCTATTGGGGCCGCACCATTGAACGAACTTGGTCAATTCACGATGCACGCTAGGTTCGGTTTCTTTGCCTTTGAAACTATCAACATAGATACCCACTACGTCGAGGAGGGTTCTGCTCTGGTCTGTTTCAAAAGTCAAAGTCAAGTCTCCTTGAAAAGCTATTCAGTCTTCATATTAATGAAATTTACGAACATCTGTCAATGTGGAAGGAGTCTTACAAGCCACAGGATGGATTCCCAATAAAAAAAACGCGGCCCCGAAATAGATCTCATATTCGAGAGCCGCGTTACACAGAATCCAACTTTCGGACAGGTCTAGATTGCTACGCCGTATCGCCTCTTCTTGATGGCAAGATTGATAAATGTTTCCATTCGTCTTACCCCATGGGTCATGCCCACCTTAGTGCGCAAGAACTGGCTTAGCTCCTCAGAGGACTTTAGAGTCGCCCACGCGAAGATGTCGAATGAGCCTGTGGTGACGGATACCCAGTTGATCTCATCCATTTCGGCCAAAGCATCGGCAACCGAGTCGATCTTATCGGCGTCTACCTGAACGCCAATGAGTACCTCTGACATGTACCCTAATTTTGCAGGATCAGGTAATGCTACAACTTTTATGTATTCTTCCTGCACTAGTCGCTTTAGACGTCGCCTTACGGTCTCCTCGCTTACGCCCACCTGTCGAGCTATGCCAGCGTTGGTTGCCGTGCCGTCATCCTGAAGCAATGAAATGATTTTTAAGTCTAG
>CAUZQF010000018.1:0-18265 GCA_963581905.1 Dehalococcoidia bacterium | reverse complement strand
CTTTACACGCCACTGGAGAGCGTACATTAACCCTTGATAATAGACATTCATACGCACACCTACCCTACCTCTGACGACAGTCTGCTGACGCCCGAAGACCTGATAGACGAGGCCAGACGAATTGGCCTGGACGGCGTGTGCCTGACGGATCACGATAGGTTCTGGGAGCCTGATGACATCGTGGCCCTCTCCAAGAAGCACGACTACCTGGTTATTCCGGGATGCGAGGTCAGCACGGAAGAGGGGCACCTGCTGGTCTATGGTCTAAAGGAATACATTTTCGGAATGCACCGCGCCCAGTACGTGAAGGACCTTGTGGAGGAGGCCGGAGGTGCCATTGTGGTGGCGCATCCGTACCGACGCAAATACACCAAGGTGGCCCACACGAACCCCCAGGCTTTCTACGAGATGTTGGACCGGGCCTGCTCTAGCGATGTCTTCTCATTGGCCGACGGCGTTGAGGTATTCAACGGCCGAGGCTCCAAAGAAGAGAACGCCTTCTCAGCAGAGGTGGCGAAGCGCTTCGACATGGGTGGCACCGGCGCCAGTGATGCACACAAGATTGAGGACATCGGAACCTTTGCTACTGAATTTGAGGGCAAAATACGGAATCTAGAGGACTTCATAGCTGAGTTGAAGGCGGGTAGATTCAGGCCTCGTGTCCTGCACAGGCGTGCCAATGAGTAGTATGCAAATCGATAACTTCAGAGCCGACCTAACCTAGCTGTATTATGCCTACACCCCTTTTGGAAATACGAGACCTTCATAGCTACTTCCAGACCAAGGAAGGCACGGTTAAGGCCGTGAACGGGGTCTCTATTCAGATTGAAAGGGATAGTATTCTTGGCGTGGTTGGCGAAAGCGGTTCTGGCAAAACAATGACGGCGCTATCCATACTTCAGCTATTGCCTTACCCCGGTGAGGTCATTCAAGGCAGCATTAAATACAACGGCCGCGAAATGCTCACCATGACCGACTTTGAGATCAGGCAAATCCGTGGACAAGAAATATCGCTGATATTTCAGGATGCTGCCAACGCTTTGAACCCTGTTATTTCCGTAGGGAAGCAGGTGGAAGAGATCGTGTTGCAGCACACCAATGTAAGCAAGCGAGAAGCCAAGAACAAAGCTGTATCGCTGCTTCAGAGCATGGGTATTCCCGACGCCGGTGATATGCTAAAGCGATATCCCTTCCAGCTTAGCGGTGGCATGGCCCAGCGCGTGATGATGGCCATTGGTGTGGCGCTGGAGCCCAAGCTGCTGATAGCGGATGAGCCCACCTCTAGCCTTGATGTGACCTTGCAGGCCGAGATGCTTCATAGGCTCAGGGAGTTGCGACGGGAGTATCGCACCTCCATCATGCTGATCACCCACGACCTCGGTGTGATCGCGCAGATGGCGGAGTACGTAGCGGTTATGTACGGTGGGTCTGTGATGGAATACGCGGACACGAAGACGCTGTTTGCAAAGCCCTTGCATCCTTACACATGGGGTCTATTCCAGGCGTTGCCCCGACTAGATGAGGAGCCAAGGGCTTTGCATCCGATTCCTGGTGCCCCTGCCAAGATGCTGAACCCGCCAGATCAGTGCCCTTTCCTGGATCGCTGCAACAAGGCTAACAACCGCTGTCGCACAGAAGTTCGCCCTCGGCTTACGGATATGGAAGGCGGGCATATGGTGGCCTGCTATAACCCCATGGCCTACCAGTAGACCGAGTTGCACCGAATCGCTCAGCTAGCTTCCTGAATTGACTACTCCAGCCAAGGCATAAACTGGCGCCACTCGTCCAGAATGCTTCGGTGGTGGAACATGTAGTAAGGATTTGGCCGTGGCGCTTTGGGAACGCTGAGCAGCTTCATGCTTGCCTCTTTGGGAGTGGAACCGGCTTTGGTGTGGTTGCAAGGGATGCAGGCGCTAACGACGTTTTCCCAGACGTGGGGGCCGCCTCTGGAACGAGGCATTATGTGGTCAAGGGTCAGGTCTTTTGCCGCATTACCACAGTACTGGCACTTGAACCCATCCCGATAGAAGATGGCCTTACGAGAAAGCCTGCGTCGCACCAGAGGCCTCTTTACCATGTAGATGAGTCGTATGACAGAAGGAACGGGAATCTTCTGAGAAATAGTGCGTAGGTAATCTTGTCCGTCGATCAATTGCTCGGCCTTACCATTCCCCATTAGCACAATAGCGCGCCGAGCGTTGCACACGTTGAGAGGCTGGTAATTCTGGTTAAGTACCAACACAGGCGAATTTATCAACGTACTACTTGTCATAAACATCTTGAAGTTATGTTAGGGTTGCATATCGATTCTTGACTTAAGTATATCAAAAGCTCCTCTGAAATCAGAGGGCACAAATCCCAGGGCGCTGGCGGGAAGGGCGTCTGCCACGTTTACGAACGTAGGAACTACGGCGGATCCGATAAGCAAGCCTTCAACTGAATCCCGCGTGCTCTGAACCCGAGGTATGCGGTCAGCCACAGTGCCTGCAATGCCCTCGTCAGGCAACTCAAAATCGTAAGTGAACCTGGCCAAAACAATCACAATCGCGCCTATGACCACAAAGCCGGTCACCAGGCCCAAAGCAACACCACCAATTCTGTCTACAGTGCCTACGAGTCCGAAGGTTGCCAGGCCAACTATTGGCTTAATAATTTTCCATGCAGTCTTGCCCACCACCAGGGAGAGTGCCATTATGACGACGTAAGATATTACCGTTACGATAGTGTCGTTGCCTATGGAACTGGCGAATAAAGCGCCTACCTCGTCGCTGAGCTGGCCTGCCAGCATCCAGCCGATGATAAGAGATGCGGTATTTACTGCCGCTCCTATTAGGCCAATCTTGAGGCCCTGAAACGCTGCTCCAGCGAGGACAACCAACAAAACTATGTCAAGAACGTTCAATTTATTGCCTCTTATTACCTCGTGCTCGCCATCATATCGGTTTTCCTGTTATTTCGCACTTGAGGCAAAGTCTAGCATAGGCAGGTTTGTGACTAAAGGCAGTTACAGAACAGCTAAGACTCGATGTGCGGAAATGTTAATAAGGCTTTTTAGCGTACGCGTTCTTGCTTTTTTTGACTAGGTGTATCTCAAGCCTTTTCTTGATCTCGATCGCTGCCAGGACCCAGACGAGAGCAAACAGGTATCCGAAGAAAACATCGCTGAACCAGTGCGCACCCAGGTACAACCGGCTTAAGCCAATAAACATCAGCAGCGAAATCGTACCGCACCATATAGCCACAGCTTGGCGCTGTCTCCCAATGCGACTGGTCGCCGTGAAGGCAAGAGCGACAAGAAACAGTGCGAAAAGGCCAGCGTTGCCACTGGGGAAGCTAGAGCTGGTACTTTCCTGCAACACGAGCACTAGATCTGATGGGGGCGAGGACGTGCTATCAGTGGCTTAAGGATTTCAACTGCGATAGCGCCCGTTAGCGTTGAGCCCAAGATGAGAACGGCCTCTTTTCTCCGCTTGGACAAGTACAGGGCGGCTACTATCAGGAGCATTGATAACAGGATAAACAGACCGCTTTCCTCAATGGATATCGCCACTTAGGCCTGTTTGAGACCAGGTATAGTTAATGATTGGATCCAGGTCGATATCGCCAGGTCTCCAGGAAAGCGATCCAGCCTGGCTGCAAACAGGGCGGACGCTATGAATAGTGCTGCCAGTACCGCGATCAGGAACCGGGCATCACGGGAGACACCATCTGGCTGTATCACCAACCGTGGCGCAAATTTCGAAAGATTCATTATGCGTGGCATTATACCGCGTTGAAATATAACGCCATTGGGAGTCAAATAGACAGTAGTGAAAACATTTGAGCGTGGTGCAAGACTTAAGTGCTAATCGGAATTATACTCGGAATCATCCAGGGTATAGCAGAATGGTTACCAGTCAGTTCGGAAGGCAGTGTAACTGCGGCCTACGGCTTCATGAAAAATCGGCCCCTATCAGAGGCGCTGACATTCGCCCTGTGGCTTCATCTAGGAACCGTGATATCCGTGTTGGCGGTGTTCTGGCGCACGCTACTGGATTTGTTCAAAGAAGTCGTAAGCACTCCGAAAGATCCCCCTCCTATATTCTGGTTTCTCCTGGTATCAACATTAGTTAGTGCGGCAATAGCTTTCCCCATCCTACTAACGCTGGACGACGTATCGTCCCGATTCGGCAACGCCGCCATGGGCATTGTCGGTGTAATGATGTTCGTCACAGGTGGCCTACAGTTGCGAAAACGGACAGAGGGTCGGCGAACCAAGGAAGAGCTGTCTTTATGGGACGCCGTTGGGGCAGGCATTGCCCAGGGTTTCGCAGTAATCCCTGGCCTGAGCCGCTCCGGACTAACAATGTCCGTGCTACTGGCGCGAAGGATGGAGCGCAAAGAGGCGCTAGTCCTGAGTTTCTTGATGAGCGTGCCCGCCAGCCTGGGAGTCGGAGTCTACACCAGTATAGATTCGGGTCTATTGGCATCCGGCGAAGCGTTAGTGGCAATGGGTGTGGCCGCAGTAGTAGGCCTGTTCACAATCAAAGCGCTGTTGGCTGTAGCAGAACGAATTAATTTCGGCCTGTTCGTGATAATAGTGGGCGTCGCTATAGTCGGTGGTGCGCTGTGGCAGTGGCTGGCGTGAATAAGCCAAACATGCCAGCGATGAAAGCTCGGCTTAAAGAATAGGGCTTCGTCAAACGTCGCCTTGCTACACCTGCAATGCAAAAGTACCAGCGATGAAACAAAGCACAGCTACAAAAACAGGGCCCCGTCAAACGGGGCCCTGTCTTGCTTACAATCCAAAATTAACGGGGAGTCTGTTCGGGCACTGGGTTGACCAGGTTCGCATTAAGCGAAATGGGCATCAGGTCGTCCAGCTCATCCAGGGTCCATCGGCCGGGCTTGTGGATGCTGCGAATGACGTGCCTTGGTGCGTACAGCGTCATGGGCCAGCCACTGGTGCCGATAACCTGCCCCGTGATGTTGCCAGCCACCTCAGATCCGAGGTAAACAGCCTTGGGAGCGTTGTTCTCTGGAGCGCGGGCCTCAGGCGGTCCCTGAATAGGCGCGCCCTGAGCGGACATCCCGCCTGCTGCTGCCGCACCCGCCGCTGCTGATCGTTGCGTCTGGCGAAGCTGCTGCGTGCTGTCGGGGATAGTCTCCGTCATGCGGGTTGCGCCACCTGGGTAGACGGCGTTGACCGTGATGCTGTGGGGAGCCAGTTCTCGGGAGAGGGCTCGAGTGAAGCCTACCATGCCCTCTTTGGCCGTGGCATAGTTTGCCTGCCCGGATGCGCCCATGCCTGATCCAGAAGAGAACAGCACGATTCTGCCGTAGTCCTGTTTAATCAGGTGGGGCACAATGTTGCGCACCATGTTGAATGCGCCGTGGAGATGGACCTGCAAAACGGCGTCCCACTCGGCTTCGGTCATGTTGAATATCATGCGGTCTCGCAGGATACCGGCTACGTGCTGAAGAACATCGAGGCGGCCAAAGTTATCTATAGCTGCCTGAACGATCTTACCGGCAGATTCGTATTCGGCTACTGAGTCGAAGTTGGCCACGGCATTGCCGCCTGCCGCCTTGATCTCAGCGACTACCTGCGCTGCTGGAGCGTCGGATCCGCCCTCGCCGTCAACTCCGCCTCCAAGGTCGTTCACCACAACGGAAGCGCCCTCTTCTGCGAGTAGCATGGCGACGCTGCGCCCAATTCCCCGGCCAGCGCCTGTAACGATGGCGACTCGGCCCTTAAATCTATCAACCATTTTCATACCTCTTGCTATTTGCTGTAATCGGGATCGGTCAATTTGCTCTTAGCTGTGAACTAGAAGCCGGAGCCGATCATCTTGGGAACCAGGATGTCCATCTCGTCCATCGTGAAGGTGCCCCACTTGTACAGGGCCTTCTCCACCGTCGGGTTTGAGTACAGGAAGATGCTGCCTCCCCTGACTCCAAAGACGTTGCCGTTGACGTTTGGTGCGGCTGACGTGCAAAGGTACACAGCCAGTGGCGCAACGTTGTCGGGGTCGTCTGGATATCCAGGGCCTTCCCATTCCGAGATAGGCGGGGAAGTGCCAATGCCAGCGCGCTCTGCCGGTGTTGGGTGGATGCCTTCAGCAACTCTGTACTCGTCTACTGTGCCAGGGAACTGCCGTGTCTCGACCATCGGGGAGATGGCGTTGCAAGTAACGCCGTATCGGCCAAGGTCCCTGCCAACTGTTCGGCTAAGCCCAATGATGCCTTCCGAAGCGGCGGCGTAATTCGAGCGTCCAATATCGCCGAGGCCAGCGTCAGAGGTCATGTTTACTACTCGGCCACTGCGCTGTTGCCTGAAGATGATGCCAGCAAATTTGCAAGTAGTGAAGGCGCTCTTTGTGTTGTTCCGCACAACGAGCGCAAAATCTTCAGGAGTCATCTGATAAATCATGCGGTCGCGTGTAATACCGGCGCTGTTCACTAGGACGTCTACAGTGCCAAACGTGTCTACGGCGGTGCGAATAATGTTCTCGCCACCGTCCATGTCGGCTGCATTGTCGTAGTTAGCAACGGCGTTGCCTCCAGCAGCCTTGATCTCTGCTACAACGCTGTCTGCGGGCTCGTGGGACCCACCACTGCCGTCAACTTCGCAGCCGATGTCGTTAACTACAACAGATGCGCCCTCTTCTGCGAGAAGCCTAGCCACACCTCGGCCAACCCCTCGTCCGGCGCCGGTTACAACCGCTACCTTGCCTTCAAGGCGGTTACCCATATCTCTACACCTCCATGCTATTTACGCTACTTTTTTGTTCAATATAGTTGGCTGTTGAATCGCTGCCGATGACATTGTCGGAATTATCTATTCAGCAAATACGGAGTCGTATTTGCTGAATAGTCGGCGCATCCAAAGTCGGCCACCATGATACTCTAATCCCCGTATCATGGGAAGTTTCGGGTTAGGTCAGCGGGTGGACAGACCGGATGACACCGGATGAAAAAAGGTAGAATTTCGTAAGCGCCGTTTGCGAAGAATGCAAAGTCTTCTATACGGCATACCGTGAGCGTGACCTGATAAAACGTCCATACGGAAAGTGAAGGAACCATGCCCAAGAAAGCAGCGCTGTTCTACGACTACCCGATCGCGGATGGTGAGGTATTCGGCCAGGG
The DNA here is from genome assembly GCA_963581905.1 of Dehalococcoidia bacterium. GTDB lineage: Bacteria > Chloroflexota > Dehalococcoidia > Lucifugimonadales > JADFKI01 > Casp-Chloro-G4. The sequence continues at coordinate 11,137 of CAUZQF010000018.1, read as the reverse complement.
GAGAAGGCAGACCATCGAGGAGATGACGGACCTTTACCCCGTGGTCATTAACTGGGGAAACTTCGATGACCATGCCGATAAGTTGAGTGACACAGAAGTCATATTCGCCACCTGGGGAATGCTGTCCCTGTCAGACGACCATCGCGCGCAATTGCCGAAGCTTGAGGCAGTCTTCTACGCGGCGGGCAATGTGAAGGCGTTTGCGCAGCCACTGATCGATAACGATATCATTCTCGTAGGCGCCTGGGACTTCAATGCCATACCTGTGTCGGAGATGGCGCTGGCCCAGGTCCTGCTCTCTTGCAGGGGCTACTACCGGACCGTGCGGGGCTACTATGCCTCTCGCGATCAGCGGCAGGCCAAGGGGTTCCATAGGACAGGCGTTAATGGTGAGACCATTGGTCTAATAGGGATGGGCATGATTGGCAAGAGGCTGAATACCCTGCTTCAGAATTTCGGTTTTCGTGTGATAACCTACGATCCGTTTCTCAGTGACGAGCAGGCTACTGAGCGTGGTGTAGAGATTGTCTCGATGGAAGACCTCTTTAGCCGGTCTTATGTCGTAAGCAATCACATACCAGACCTGCCCTCTACCCGGAATGTACTTGACGGGCGATTGTTTGGCATGATGCGGGAGGGCGCGACTTTCATCAACACTGGCAGAGGCGCGCAGGTAGTTGAGGCTGATTTGATAGAGACTTTCAAAAGCCGCCCGGACCTCACGGCACTGTTGGATGTGGCCTATCCAGAGCCTCCCGTGGCAGAATCGGAGCTATGGTCGCTTCCGAATGTATGGCTAACCCCGCATATCGGAGGCTCCGTCGGCGACGAGGTGGTGAGGATGGCCGATTGTGTTATCGATGAGTTTCGGGCGTGGGAGGCAGGCGAACCGCTCCAGTACAGGGTCACCAGGGAAGTGCTGGAGACCATGGGTTAGGGGCTTGTTGCATGTAACAAGCTCAGATGCAGACGCCCTAACACCAACAGAGTAATTCGTGGCACGCGAGCGTCAAACTCATCGACCGATAGACCCCGACGCCCATGAAACTGTTATTATTGCGTATTGTTTGAATCGATATTAGGAATCGGAACATGATGGAAATCATTAGTAAATGCATGTGGCACCCGTGCTGACCTCGCTCCAAGACATAATCACCGCTGCCGAAGACCTCAATTCAACATGGCTTGGGGAAATCTGGTGGCGCGGCCACAGTTCATCAGCCTTCGTATTGCAGGCAGGTGTCCATCGGGCCAAGCCTGGTTTGCGTTATGAACAGAACTTGACGCTACGTTTTCGCCAATATGCTCCAACGCAACACTCTAATTGCCCGACCCCAATTTTTTTCGTCAGTTGGTTGTTCTTGATGCAGCATTATGGGTTACCCACTCGTTTGCTAGATTGGAGCGCCAGCGTTCTCATTGGCACTTTCTTCGCAGTAACCGATCGACCTAATGAGGATGGCGTGGTTTTCGCCATAGATCCACGCAAATTGAATAAAGAGACTAATGGCGACCTCACATTGGTTCCGCCCACCTCGTCGCCTGCATTGCAAATTTTCACAGGTGCTTTTGATGACCGTCAAAAAGAGACCAACACAATAGCGGTTATGGCTCATGAGATTGATAACCGCATGCTTGTTCAACAAGCGCGTTTCACCATACACGGAAGGGAAGAACCGCTTGATGGCAGATCCGACGTCAATAATTTCCTCCGCCGCTTCACCATTCCAGCTTCAGAACAAAAACGCCTGCATTTGCAATTACATAACATCGGATTTCAGCGATCAACCATTTTCCCAGACTTGACGAACTTGGCCCTTGATCTAAAAGATATTCTGTTGCTGCCATAATTTAGTGTCAGAAAGACTTCCTTACGAAATCATTATTCCTAAACTAGTCAACCGCTGGCCCAAGGTAAATTTAGCTTGTCGAACGCCTCACGCACTGGATGACAAAAGGTGACGCATTCAGTCAGGGAGGCCTGTCTGTATTTCTTGGCAAGGTAACAGCATTGCGTCTCGCGTAGGCGACCAAATAAAAGAACGGCAACATGCTGGTTGCATGAATACTGATCGGAGATTTGGGAGACAACATGATTCACAAGAATTTTCAGTGCGATTTCTACTTCATTCGGCATGGCGAGTCGGAATCCAACGCCACGCCGGGCATGATGGCTGGCAAGAACTTCGACGCTCCGTTGACAGCCAAAGGCTATAAGCAGGCAGATGCGGTGGGACGCAGGTTGAAGGCTGACGGCGTGACCTTTGACAAGATCTACAGCTCCAGCATGGCTCGCACCATAGCGACGACAGAAACCATGCTGAAGGCAATGGGTGAGGGCGATCGACAGTTTCCGAGGATCGACGCCATCATTGAGCAGCAAATGCCTGGATGGCGCGGCGTGCCGGTCAGCGATGTGAGGACTGATGAACTGGTGGCTTATATGCGTGGTAAAGGGGCACACTTCGTGCCGCCGGAGGGTGAGTCATCTCGGATGGTGCAGCGCCGGTATGCATCCTGGTTGGAAGAAGAGATTCTTTACAATGAGGATCTGGTCAGCAAAGAGCAGTCATTGACTATTGCCGTAGTCGGGCATGGCGCGGCCACTCGGTGTCTACTTCACTACATCTTGGGATTCGACGAGGCGTTCATTCAACGCATGCAGTTGGACAACACCAGCATATCGCGATTCAGGTTCGATCAGCAGGGCTGGTTCGCCATTAGCATCAACGATGGCGCGCACTTGAGGACCGCCGAGCTTGACGGGCAGTCCGCCATCACGACCTAGAGTCGTCGCTTCCTGCGAGAACGGGTTGGTCTAAGGGCAGGCAGCAGGTGAGGGGCGCTGGATAGCTACTTTTCGCCAGCCATTGCTGCTCTGGCAAACTTGGGCTGAACAACCTTGTCGTAGGCGTGGCGGCCCTGAACGAGGCCACTATCTATGAGGATTGTCAGCATGCTGTCAAAACCGTCCTGCCCGATCATTGGATCCGTTGCCCAGGTGCCCTGCTCCTGGTAGAGTCGAATGCCTTCGGCGAGAACCTCGCTGGGCACGTCGGGGAAGAATGACGATACTCGTTCTGCGACCTGCGAAGGTGAGTTCTCCGCCAACCACAGCTGAGCCTTGTAGAAGCCGTTGACGAACTTCTGGAGAAGCTCCGTGTTGGCCTCAATGAAGGCGGGCATCGCGGCGAGCGAGCTGTAGCAGATGTAGCCTAGCTCGACGCCAACGGCAGTAGCCATATGGCCTACGCCATCGTTGATGAGCTGCTGGGCGAAGGGGTGCGGCATCTGAATGTAATCGGCCTCACCCGCGCCGAATGCTGCCAGCGCGTCACCTGCGGACATGCCTTCGATGAGCTGGACCTTGCTGGCATCGATACCGTGCAAGCGCATGGCCGATTTCAGCGACGTTGTGGGCACAGGCGTAAAACCTATGGGAATTATGCTGGAGCCTTCCAGGTCATTCCACGACCAGCCGTCCGTTGGCTTATTGGAGATCAGGTAAAATCCGTCACCCTGATTTATCTCCGCTATGTGGAGAGGGGCGTCCCGCTTGTCCTCGTCCAGGTCCATAAATGTTCGGCTAATGCCTGTTTGGATGACATCGACGCGTTCGCTTCGCAGCATGTCGATACTGGACTCACCGTCGGGCATGACGCTGAACATGACATCCAGGCCCTCTGCGTAGAAGAAACCGCCAGCCACGGCCACATACACCGGCGTGTAGAACATGTTGTGGTAGGCGACCATCAGCCTCAGTCGTGTTTTTTTGGATTGTTCCAAGTAGCTTCTCCGTGGGACGTCAATTTCCAGTTAACGTGGGGCTGGTCTAACGACCTTACTTGAGTCTCAAAATCCCCGGTGGCATATTATGGCCCTACGCCCCATATTCACCAATGCTATCTTCTGGCCCTTAGCTCGTTATTTAAAATTGCCTTCGTAGTCGATGTGTACGAGCGGTAGACCTAGCTCCTTGAGGCCTGGTTCGATTACGGAGGCGTCTCCCACCACAACGATCTTAAGCTGGTCCGTGAGGATGCGCTCCTTGGAGACCCGATGAACATCAGCCAGTTCAACGCCGTCGATGTGAGCTGGGTAGGCCTGGAAGTAGTCGTTTGGAAGGTCGAAAGCCAGCATTCGAGTCAACTGCTGGACCATCTGGCCCTGAGTCTCGAACTGCGCCGGGAAACCTCTGAGGATGCCATCCTTGGCGTTGGTAAACTCCTCCTCAGTGATCGGGCGGCTTTCGTGGACCTCCGCGAACTCCTTTAGCGTCTCGACGACTGCCTCCTTGGTCACCGCTGTCTGCACTGAGCCGCCTGCCGACAGCGATGAAAGGCCCGTGTACCAGTCAATGGACGACATGTAGCCGTAGCTGTAACCCTTCTCCTGTCTCAAGTTCATGTTCAGCCGGGCAGAGAACTGGCCGCCGAATATGTAGTTCATGAGGTTCATGGGGAAGTAATCGGCATGGTGTCGCTCAACAGTGAGGTGTCCCGCGCGAATGACCGACTGGGCTGCTCCGGGCTTGTCGGCCAGGTATATTGTGGTCTTGCTGTTGTCATCGTTGGCGACCGGTGCAGCGCCGTTCTGCTGAGGTGTGACCTCGGACTTCCAGTCGCCGAAGACCTCTTCAGCCTTCGCCACGGCGTCTTCGTGAGTGACATCGCCGACAACGATCAGTGTGGACGCTGCAGGCCCGTAATGCGCCTTGAAGTGTCCGACCAGATCGTCCCGGTTAATTTCTGTCACAGAGGCTACCGTGCCTGACAGAGGGTGGCCGTAGATGGTGCCCTGGCCAAACTGTAGCGCCCGTGCCGCCCTGGATGCGATTGACACAGGGCTGTCTGATATTCTGCCCAGGTCAATGAGGTGCTCTGACTTGATTCGGTCGAACTCCTCTTGCGGGAACGAGGCGTTTCTGCTGACATCCGCCATTACTTCCAGCGCGGCGTGCCAGTGGTCCGTCATGGTTTCCGTGGTGATCGATATATACTCCCTCGCAGCGCCGCCGTGCAGCTCTGTGCCAAGGAACTCCATCTCGTCGGATATCTCGTCTCGGGTGCGATTGCTGGTGCCTTCCGTGAGCATTACCGCCGTTAGGTCGGCAACACCTGGCTTATCCGATGGGTCTGTGATACCGCCAGCGGGGACCATTAGGCCCATGGACACCAGCGGTATCTCGGGCTTGTTCAGAGTGATGATGCCCATGCCGTTAGCCAGCGTTCCCCGCTGAGGTGCCGGTGGCTGGAACGGAGTCTCCTCTTCCGCATCAGGCATCTTTGACCTGTCCAGACCTGTGATGCTGGGAGTGAACTCGTCCTCCGGAAGCACGGTCAGCCGAACGTTGCTTGAGCCCATGATCAACTGGGCTGATTGCTTTATCTGGTCAGCGGTAACGGCCAGATAGCGGTCCAGGTCGGTATTTATGGCTGAAGGGTCGCCTAAATTGGTGTTGTAGTAGTTCAGCAGGTCCGCGCGGCCACCAAAACCGCCGATCTTCTCAAGCTGTCGGATATGATGGCTCTGGATTCGGTTCTTGGCTCGCATGATCTCGCGCTCTGTGGGAGGATCCGAGGCAATACGTGCTATCTCCTCGTCGATGAGGGCTTCGATATCGTGTAAGGACTGGCCGGGATTGGCAGTGGCCTGCACGAAGAACTCCCCGGCGATCTCCTGGCCGTGGTGGAACACCAGCACGTCTTTAGCGATCTGCTTCTCCAGCACCAGCTTGTGATGCAGACGGGAGCTCTTGCCATCGCCCAGCACTGTGGAGAGGATATCAAGCGAGGCTTCCTGATCGTCAAAGGCGGGCCCTGTAGGCCAAACCATGTAAGTGCGAGGAAGCTGGACCTTGTCCCGCATCGTCATCGTCACCTGACCGGCGAGGTCCGAGTCCATGCGACCAAAGCGGGATATGGGTGGTCCCGGAGGTATGTCGCCGAAGTAGCGCTCGACCTTCTCCCGGACGGTCTTTGGATCGAAGTCGCCCACGATGGCCAGGCTGGCATTGGACGGCGCGTAATACATTCGGAAGAAGCTCTGGATATCTTCGAGTTCCGCCGCCTCCAAGTCTTCCTGCGAGCCTATGGTAGGCCAGTTATAGGGATGGGGCACGGGGAATACCGTTGGCTGCAAATTGAGGTGGGCCATGCCGTAGGGCCTGTTCTCGTAGCTCTGCCGGCGTTCGTTCTTGACGACCTCGCGCTGGATTTCAAAGGACTGCTGGTCCAGGGCGTCCAGCAGGAAGCCCATGCGGTCGGACTCCAGCCACAGCGCCAGGTCCAGGTAGTTGGAAGGCACGTTCTCCCAGTAATTAGTGCGGTCGTTGGTGGTGGAGCCGTTGAGTACCGCGCCCACCTTTTGCAGTGGCTCGAAATAGCTTTTCTTGTGATTCTTCGAGCCCTCAAACATGACGTGCTCAAAGAGGTGAGCGAAGCCGGTGCGGCCGATCTCCTCGTCCTTGGAGCCGACGTGATACCACACATTGACGGCTGTCATAGGCAGGGTGTGGTCCTCGTGAAGAATGACGTCGAGTCCGTTGGAGAGGGTGAACTTATCGAATGCGATGGAAACCATAATTACTCCGGTTTGGAAGTTTTCGTATTTTTGCGCCAAGATTTGCGTCAAAAACAGGGGCGCCAATGTCTACAAAGCGACAGGAATTGGGCTCAAACCCTGCCACAAAAGGCGCTGGAATGCCTGGATTATTACACCGATTATAGCATCTGATTTGCCTCAAAGCATACGCTTTGCATGGTATAGACGAGGTGCCGACCCCGTGTTAGCCTTTGGCGTGTGAATAAATTGTAGATACGTTCCCCAGATTGAGGCTAAACAATGTCAGATCAGAAAACGGTCCTGGTCGTTGGGCAGAACCTGTTCTTTCTGCCTCGCATCCAAAACGCAGCCACACCACAAGGTTACAATGTGTTGCAGGCGAAGACTGATGCCGACTTTCGCGATAGCTTCCAGGAGGGTACGACGGCGCTGGTTCTGGTGGATCTGGAGGGCAACCCGGATGAGTGGCCTAAAGTTGTGCAGGGCTTGAGAGGCGAGGACAGGGCTTCTGTTAAGGTGATCGCATTCGGTCCGCATAGCGACGAGGCAGGAATGGCCAAGGCCCGTGAGTTGGGCTGCGACCTGGTGCTAAGCAAGGGAGAGTTCTCTCGCGACATGGTCAAAATACTGGCCGAGGCCGTCGATGCCGATTGAAAACCGAGTTGGCGGAAGGCACAGTGTTTGGAATTGAATAAAGCTGCTCAAATAAGAGTAACGATTGTTCGAGAATCCATCCCAAAATAACGGCATCTAAAACTTGTACGACTTAACTTAAAACGTCAAAGAACTTGACCAGGGATGAAGCGGGAGGTTGCGGTATGCAGGTATCTCTAACCGAAAAGGCACTGGAGCACATTCAGCGAAAGGGTGGTAGAGCCGCCGTCGATCTGATTTGCGTCTCCAATTGATCTGGCAAATACATGGAGGTGTCGGTCGACACCTATATTGGCAGGCGGGACACCTCGAATTACAGTATGGTGAACCAGGACGGCGTTCAGATCATGGTGGTGAACTCGCTGGCGACTTACATAGATAAGCTGGATCTGGACTGCAAGAAGTTCCTGTTCTTACACAAGCTAAGGGCGTTTCTAAAAATGACCAACGGTGCAGAAATCGCCGTTTGATTTTAGATTGTAGGTAATTCAAAATTTGTATCAGGACCGCTCGTGAAGGACGGTCCTGATTTGTTTTACGAACCAGGATTTTTTGAATCGTAGGCAAGTCAAGGAACGTTAGCGGGGCCGCTTAAGAAGGCGGCCCCGTATTTGTTTGCAAACCTTTTGCGAATGCGCCGTTTGGGCTGATTGCTGATGGCTAAAAGCTGACTGCTTACGACGCTTTTTTGAGTTGCTCTCCTAGTAGATCCAGCACAGCCTGGGCTGACTGGCGCTTGTTGCCATCGCGGTCGCCAGCGTCGGTCTGAATGCGCTCCGCCACTTCAAGTCCATCTGGTCCTGCTACACCTATGTAGAAGGTGCCGACCGGCAGGCCAGACCTCCCGCCCGTTGGGCCAGCCACGCCTGTGACCGATACGCCGTAGTCGGTGCTGGTAAGGTCGCGCACACCAACGGCCATGGCGATGGCCATCTCGGGGCTGACGCTGCCTTTGGTGTTGTATAGCTCGTCGGACACGCCCAGGATGCTCTGCTTCAGTCCGCCGGTGTAGGCGATGACGCCGCCAGGGAACCATGATGAGCAGCCGGGCACTGTGCTGAGCATATAGCCAACCAGCCCGCAGGTGTCGGCCTCGGCCACCGATACGCGCTTTTCCTGCGTCACAAGCATCTCGCCGATCTCTTCTATTTTCATTATTTCTCCTTTTAATTCTGTATAAATGACCAGTCTGTAATGAAGTGTGCGTGTCCGGTATTTCCGGCGAACCACTCTTTAGAAAGGGAGCTTTGCGTAACAGACGCATTCGTTACGCTGTTACGCGGAACGTGACCCTCCCACAATGCAAAAGAGTCGTTTTCAAGACTGGTTTGCCTCACCTTTGCGCTCGTTACGCGGAACGTGATTTGCCTAAAATACAAAAAAACTAAGTGCCGATTTGGAGAGGGGAGGTCAGCTTTTTTAGGGACGCTATTGCTGAGAGGGCCGACAGCACGCCTGTGCGAGGGTTCGTCGACGACGGCGTATTCTCTATCTTGATAGCTAGCCGTCCGAACTCGCCTTCTACCACGATCTCGTGAGTATTCTTCGTCACGGTGGGGTCGGCGTAGATGCGTATCGTCGTCTTGTCGGGGCCGATGCCCGCCATGCTGAGTGCCGCCGACACGTTGACGTTGGCCGGGAAGAGCTTGCATGCCTCGGCTGTTGGGCCTTCATATACGATGCGAGGTTCCTGGAGCGTATCGAGATCGAAATCCAGGTTCGCCACGCCTGGCGCGCCCTTGAGGCCACCCGGCGGCTTGCGTGTGGTCATGGTGACCGAGTCGATGCGCCCTGCGGAGGCCGACACCACGCCGTCCAGCCCGGCGATGGCCCCCGACGGCACGTAAATCGTCGCGCCGTTAACCGCAGCCAGGTTGTAGATGTCCTGCCTGTCCAGCAAGGCACCGCCGCTGAGGGCCATGAGGTCCTTGCCCGCCTTGAGCGTTGTGATGGCGATCTCTTCAAGGGCTGCGCCAGTGGCTGCCTCCACAACGATGTCCGACATCTGCACGAGTTCTTGCAAAGGCACTACGGGAACTGGACTGGTCAGCGTAGCGACGAAGGCGTTGGCCTTGTCCTGACTGCGACTGGTCATGCCGACCAGCGTTGCGCCCTGGACTTTGCTCTGGTCTAGCTCGGCAGCGACCTTCTGCCCGATGGTGCCGCAACCGGCAATGCCTATTCGTTTTTTAGATGGGGGAGACATGTGCTCATATTAGGGACGGATAGGGAGGATGTCAAAGGTTCTATCCTTTGATCAAATGCGACAGACTTTCTAATCGAGTAGATTTACTAGCCGTAGATTCGTCCAAGAAAGAATCCCAGTATGATGGCCAGAATTGGCATCAATATGACGACTACCGTATTGGACGTCTCTTTAATTTCGAATGAATAGACAGTTGGATATCCTCCTAACCCAACTTGCAACTGTGCGTAGCCGCCCTTCGTAAGAAAAAATGGTCGGGTCAAACAGGAAGATTTTTTCATCTGGTAGGCGATTTGGTGTAAGTCGATCGGTAAATCGTCGTTAAGTTCCAAGGGTTCGGTCATCTATGGTTAGGACGATGTCTTGGTCGTACACAGGCCCACCGGGTTTTACATCGGCATTATAGGGCTTATCACCAGGTGCTCTCGAGCCCAGATATTTGACTGTTATTTTAAACCGAGGTTTCCTACCCAGATCGAATGCGAAGAATGGAATTCTCGCGAGAAAGTTATTGAGACGCGCGTTTATGGGGAAGAAGTGGGATTTGCTTCCAATAGCTAAAATGGCTTCTTGACGACCAGCCATAAAATGTCCTCCCCAATATGACATCAATGAATAAACGAATAATATCATCAGGGTCGGCCCTTTGTTAAACTCTTATTTCAATTGCCGCACCACCACCGCTTTGCTACACTTCACGAGGCAACCAGACCTATCGAATACGTCATTAACCTCTAGCGGGAATATCGGAAAGAACTAAAAACTAATGACTAACAACTCAGAACTATCAGAAGACGACGTTCGGCATATCGCGTTGCTGGCTCGCATCGGCATGACCGACGAGGACGTTCAGAATATGCGCAACGATCTTTCAAATATCATGGACCAGTTCGACGCGCTGACTCAGGTCGACACCAATGGCGTCGAGCCGACGGGACACTCTGTCGACATAAAATCGGTGATGCGCGACGACGTCTCGCGGCCATCGCTGCCCAAAGAGGACGTGCTGACCAACGCACCCAACCGCGAGGACGACCGCATCCGCGTCAAAGCGGTCATGGACGTTCCTGAATAAATTTGTGTAGAGTTTCAGACGCCGAGGTTGGCAAACGAAGTTGGCAGAACCAAGGGCGAGGATTAACGCAAAGATTTCCAGGAACAAAGCATTTGAAAACATGTCATTCCGAATCACAACGAGGAATCTAAGACCTAGGCCATGTATGTGGGCGTATGCTCTAGATTCCTCTCTGCATCCGCTGCGGCGGACTACGCTCGGAATAACATATGGCGTTGGGTGTCGGCGTCATCATCTAGAGATAACTAAAAACTAACACCTAAGAGCTATAAACTTATGACTGATATGGACATTAAGGGCTTAACTGCTCACGCAGCCCGAGAACTGCTCGATATGAAAAAAATATCGTCGGTTGAGCTGACGCAGGCTGTGCTGGACCGCATCGGGCAGGTCGAGGACAAGGTGAAGGCCTTCGTGAGAGTCACCGAGACCATCGCCTTGGAGCAGGCCGCCGAGGCTGACAAGCGTATCGCCACTGGCGACGTGCAGCCGCTGACTGGCGTGCCCATGGTCCTCAAAGACAACATGATTACCAAGGGCATAAACACCACATGCTCGTCGCGCATGCTGGAGAACTTTGTGCCTCCTTATAGCGGCACGGTGCCTATGCGTCTGCAAGAACAGGGCGCGGTGCTTCT
>CAUZQF010000017.1:0-18449 GCA_963581905.1 Dehalococcoidia bacterium | reverse complement strand
CTTGGCGAAGGCTGGCCTAAAGGTGATCCAGGCCCAGGCCCGCTACGAAGGCGGTTACTGGAACACCACCGGCATTGCCAGGCCTATTACTGTCGCGGCCATCCTGCCTGAGCTGAAGAAACGGAACATCGGAACGCTGTTCCACGGCGCAACAGGTCGAGGCAACGACCAGGTCAGATTTCAGTTGGCCACCAACACGCTGGACCCTTTGATAGAGATGTACGCTCCATGGCGGGACCACTATTTCATAGAGGACTTCCCGGGGCGCATACAGATGATCGAGTACTGCGAAGCCAATAACCTGCCTATACGTCCGTCCCGCGAGTCACGCTACTCCACCGACGCTAACTTCCTTGGGCTGACCCACGAAGCCGGCGACCTGGAGGACGTGACCATATCGCCAAGCTTCGTGGAGCCCGGCATGGGCGCGTGGCCGTGGGACGCTCCAGACCAGTATGAGATTGCAACCATACGTTGGGAGCAGGGCGTTCCTGTCTCGCTGAACGATGAGAGTCTGTCGCTAGTAGACATGTTCAAGACGGCAAACGCGGTTGCTGGAAAACACGGCGTTGGCATAGGCACCCATGTCATAGAGAACCGCTTCGTTGGCGTAAAATCCAGAGGCATATACGAGTCGCCCGGCATGGAGCTTATCGGCCGCTCCTTCGAGTTCCTCATGCAGTTCGTTTTGGACCGCAGGGCGCGGGAGCTATACGACCACCTGGGTAACGTAATCAGCACCCAGATTTACCAGGGCTACTGGCTGGACTTGGCAACAACTTCGGCACTGGCTGCTCTTGAGCCTATGATAAACCTGGCCACCGGCACCATCGCCGTACGTCTGTTGAAGGGAAACCTGTTCTTCGAGACTGCAGTGGACACCGAGGAGGCCATGCCTCACTCCCTGTACACCGACGACTCATCCATGGAGGCGATGGGCTCTTACGACCACGCCGACGCGGAGGGCTTTCTCAAGGTGCTAGGCATATCGTCAAAGAACGTGGGCGCGAAGCAATACGGCAACCTGAACAGGTAGACGGCTGGCTAGCTCGCCCTCAATCGAAAATCAATCTTGAAATAGATCACAAACTTAATTAAGAACAAGAGATTCATAAAATGGTAAACATCACATCTACTGAAACCAGAAATCAGATAATCACTATGGTGAGGGAGTTCGTCAAACGCGACGTCGAGCCCATCGCCAACCAGTACGACGACGAGGACATTTATCCTGCCGAGTTGGTGGACAAGATGGCCGAGATGGGTCTTTTCGGCATCACTCTGCCGGAAGAATATGGTGGCATGGGACTGGATTACACCACCTTTGCCATGATATTTGAAGAGCTTAGCAAGGGCTGGATGAGCGTCAGTGGCGTGCTCGGCACTCACCATATTCTTGCCTACATGCTGTACACCTACGGCACTGACGAGCAGAAGCAGCGTATGCTCCCTCGTATGGCCACCGGCGAAATTCGAGCAGGCCTGGCCCTGACAGAAGAGAGTGGTGGCAGCGACATTCAGGCCATCCAGACTCGCGCCACTAAAGACGGCGAGGAGTACGTAATCAATGGCAGGAAGATGTTCATTTCCAATGGCATGTATGGAAATGCTTTTGCTGTGCTGACAAAGACTGATCCTGACGCAGACCCTCCCCACCGGGGCATGAGCTGCTTCATTGTGGAGAAGCCTGCAGAGGGTTTCTCAGTGGCCCAGAAGCTGAACAAGCTAGGCTACAGGGGAATCGACACCTGCGAACTGGTCTTCGATAACGTGCGAGTACCCACTGAAAACCTCATCGGAGCCGTAGAGGGCCAGGGCTTCAAGCATGTCATGAGCGCGCTGGAAGGCGGTCGCATCAACGTGGCGGCCAGGGCAGTCGGCGTAGCCCAGGCTGCCTTCGATGCAGCCATCAAGTACGCCCAGCAGCGCGAGACCTTTGGCCAGCCGATTTCGGAGCATCAGGCGATCCAGTTGAAGCTGGCAGACATGGCGACCAAGATCGAGGCGGCGCGCCTGCTGACCTACGAGGCCGCGCGAAAGAAGGACTCTGGCGAACGTGTTGACCTGGAGGCTGGCATGGCCAAGCTCTTCGCCAGCGAGATGTGCGGCGAGATCACCATGGAGGCCATGCGCATTCACGGCGGCTACGGCTACATCAAGGACTACGCCGTCGAGCGCTACTACCGCGACGCCCCGCTGATGATTATTGGCGAAGGCACTAACGAGATTCAGAAGCTGGTCATAGCCAAACGGCTACTCCAAAAGTACAAGATATAGAAACACGACCACCGTTTTTCGTCTAACACATCAATAAACTGTGACATGAACGTAAGCAAGGCCGTTTTCATCTCAGCATTTCCCGGGAGGTAAAATACCATGGAAGACTTCCGAGAGTCCCTGGAAAAGGGCTATCACAAGCAGTTGATGGCTTTGGAAGGAAGCTGGGAGGGCCCGACCAAGACATGGCTGCAGCCAGACGCTGAGGCCGACGAGTCGATAAATAAATCGACCTTCAGGTCGGTACTGGACGGTAGGTTTGCGCTCCAAGAATATGAAGACACGGTCAACGGCGAGCCTCACGTAGGCGTAACCATATTCGGATACAATCTAGATGCCGGAAGGTTTGAATTTGCTTGGGTAGACTCCTTTCATGCTGGCACCAGCATCATGTTCTCAGAAGGAAACTGCGAACTCCCCCCCTGGCGGCCCTGGGAGGCTTTCCCGACGGCACAGGCGGCCCTGACTGGGGTTGGCGTAAGGAGCTACAGATCGAGGACGCTGACCAGATAGAATTGACGGCCTACATAATCACTCCGGACGGCCAGGAGGCGATGGCAGTTCAAACCAGACTTGCCAGAGTAAATTAAAGGATCGAATAGAAATAAATGATTCACGACGCACGCGATACCTTCGGCGGATACCTAGAGGACTTCGTTCCAGGGGACATATTCAAACACTGGCCGGGTAAGACCGTCACAGAGATGGACAACCACCTGTTTTCATTGCTTACGATGAATAGCGCGCCTTTGCACATCGACGAACACCACATGAGCAAGCACCAGCACGGCAAGATTCTTGTCAACGGCACTTATGTGTTCAGCCTGGTGGTTGGCATGAGCGTCCGCGACACGTCGGGCAAAGGCATCGCCAATCTGGAGTACGAATCTGTCACTCACGACGGTCCGGTGTTCCACGGCGACACCATTTACGCAGAGAGCGAAATCCTTGAGGTGCGCGAATCTAGGAGCCGCCCAGACAGAGGCATAGTCTACCTGGAGAGTCACGGAATCAACCAGCGCGACGAGAATATCCTTACGCTGCGCCGCCGCTTTCTCGTGCCCAAAAGGCCTGTTTCTGGAGCCGACTCCAACGGCACGCAGGAGGCATAGGGCTTCATGAAAGAGGTGTCGTCCAGATACACAGTATCTATTCACTACGACCGCCGCCTGTACAAGCAGGACATCGCGGGTTCAACGGCTCACGCCCGCATGCTGGCCAAGCAGGGCGTCATTTCCAACGATGACGCTGACAAGATCACCAGTGGACTCGAAGAAATACGCTCCGAAATAAAATCAAATAAATTTCCATGGCGCGAAGAGTTGGAAGACATTCACATGAACGTGGAGCGTCGCCTCTTCGACAAGATCGGTGACGTTGCCGGCAAGCTGCACACGGCACGTTCGCGTAACGACCAGGTGGCTCTGGACGTTCGCATGTTCACCAAGGACGCCATCCGCGAAATTCTTGAGGGCATACTGGGACTGCGAAAAGCCCTGGTCGGTCTGGCGGAGGCCAATCCCAAGACCGTCATGCCTGGGTATACGCACCTTCAGCGAGCGCAACCACTCCTGTTTGCCCACCACATGCTTGCCTATTTCGAAATGTTTGGAAGGGACGCCCAGCGGTTCCAGCAGGCCTTCGAAAGGGCAGACGTGCTTCCTCTGGGAAGTGGTGCGCTGGCGGGAGTGCCGTACCCCTTGGACCGCGAATATGTGGCCAAGGAACTGGGCTTCAGCGCCGTCTCTAGGAATAGCATGGACGCGGTGGCAGACAGGGACTTCTTGCTGGATTTCCAGATGGCCTCAGCCACATGCATGATGCACCTGTCCCGCATGTCAGAGGAGCTAATCCTCTGGTCGTCGGACGAGTTCGCTTTCATCAGGCTCAGCAACGACTACACGACAGGCAGCAGCATTATGCCCCAGAAGCGCAACCCGGACTTCGCAGAGCTGGCCAGAGGCAAGACGGGCAGGGTATACGGCCATCTCATGGGTATGCTGACGCTGCTCAAGGGCCTTCCTATGACGTACAACAGGGATATGCAGGAAGATAAAGAAGGCTTCTTCGATACCTTCGACACGCTATCTGACACCCTAACGATCTTTGCTGATATGCTGCCGCAGATGACGGTTAACGACGTCAGGATGCGTAGCGCAGCCCAGGACAGCTACCTGCTGGCTACCGACGTGGCCGACTATCTGGTGGCCAAGGGCATGCCCTTTCGAGAGGCTCACGGCGTGGTGAATCGGATGTCCGAGTACGCTTTCGAACAGGAAAAATTCCTTCACCAACTCACTCTCGCAGAGTACAAGAACTTCTCTGGCATCTTTGACCAGGACGTTCTCGACATTAGTGTTGAGTCTTCCGTCGAAACCAGGAACGTCCAGGGAGGCACAAGCTTTGAACAGGTAGCCAAGGCCGTCAAAGAGGCCAGGGCAAATTTGGAGTCTTCAGATGCCTAACACAGGCCCCATAAAAATAGCGCCGTCCATATTATCAGCGGACTTTAGCCGTTTGGGTGAGCAGGTCGCCGAAGCCGAAGCAGGCGGCGCCGACATGATCCATATCGACATCATGGACGGGCATTTCGTTCCGAACCTGACCTTTGGTTCGATAGTAGTGCAGTCTATTCGAAGCTGGACCTCACTGCCTTTCGACCTTCACGTAATGATGGCCGAGCCAGATGCGTTCATACCAGAGTTCGCCAAGTCCGGCGCCGACAGCATCACGGTGCACGCCGAGGCTTGCACGCACCTGCACAAGGTCGTTCAACAGATCAAGGAAGAGGGTAAACGGGCCAGCGTGGCTATCAGTCCGGCAACGCCTATCTCTGCGATCGAAGAGATTCTTGACGAGCTAGACCAGGTGCTGGTCATGACTGTAAATCCGGGCTTCGGAGGCCAGGCCTTCATAGGGAGCGTAGTGCCCAAGATAGCCCGCATGCGTGCGCTGATAGACGAGCGTGGCCTGAAAACAGACCTCCAGGTGGACGGCGGCATCAGCGTCGCCACCGCCGATACGGTTGTGCAGGCAGGGGCCAACGTCCTGGTAGCTGGCTCAGCTGTTTATAATAAAGACAGCACTGTTGCGGAGTCGATCAAGAAGATTAGAGACAGTATTCGGTAGACACCATGTTTCAACAGTCGTCAATCGAAGTAGGCCGTGAGCGCCTTAACCTACCCACGCCACAAATTAAGGTTTTTTGCCGAAAGCATCACATCCGCAAGATGTCTCTATTCGGTTCAATCGTGAGAGAGGATTTCGGACCAAACAGCGATGTCGACGTTCTTGTAGAATTCGATCCGAAAGAAGTCCCTAGTTTGTTTACTTTTCCCGGGATTGCACTTGATTTCTCTGACCTTCTGGGAGGCACCAAGGTAGACACGCTTACTCCGAAGGGATTAAACAAATATATCCGAGACGAGGTTTTGTTCGAAGCTCAAGTGATTTATGACGAGGGATAAGACCGATGTCTCTCTGCGTGAGATGCTAGATTATTCCCGCGAGGCTCTAAGCTTTGTCGAGAACGTCGAATTCCAACAATTCGAGTCAGACCGAATGCGTAGTTTGGCTGTGGCCAGGCTGGTAGAAATTATCGGTGAGGCTGCGATCGAATTCCTACCGATGTACAGAGTCAATATCCGAAAATTCCCTGGCGCGAAATTATCGACATGCGCAATGTCATCGCCCACGGGTACGACATACTGGACTATGAAATGCTATGGAAAGTCCTGGAGTACGATTTACCTAGGCTAATTCAGGTCTTAGAAAAAATAGTTCCCCAGGAAAATTGATCTTCAAAAAAACCTAAGCCAGCGCCCGGCGAGCGGCCTCTATCGTCGCGTCGATGTCAGCCTCTGAGTGTGCCGTGGACACGAACATGGCCTCGAATGGCGACGGCGGCAGGTACACACCCTCGTCAAGCATACGATGGAAGAACTTGCTGAAGCCCTCCCGGTCCGATGCAGTAACCGAGTCCCACCCTGTGACCTCGCCAGCGTTGAAGAACAGCGTCATCATGGAGCCAACACGGTTGATGCGCAAAGGCACCTCCGACTCAGCAAACACCCGCTGCATTCCATCTGCCAGCCTCTTGCCCTTGGCCTCTAGCTCTTCGTAGACGCCTGGCTTGCTCAGCAACTCTAGCATCTTTTTGCCCGCCGCCATGGCAACAGGATTGCCAGAAAGCGTTCCCGCCTGATACATGGCTCCAAGGGGGGCAACAGTTTCCATGATGTCCTGACGCCCACCGTAGGCACCGACTGGCATACCGCCACCGATTACCTTACCCAGGCAAGTAATGTCTGCGGAAACGCCGAACCGCCCCTGAGCACCGCCGTAACCGACTCTGTAGCCAGTGATGACTTCGTCGAGAATCAGTAGCGCTCTGTACTTTGCCGTAATCTCGCGAAGGCCTTCGAGGAATCCCGGCTGTGGAGGAACAACTCCCATGTTGCCAGCCACAGGCTCGGATATCAGACAGGCAATGTCTTCAGGAAAGGCATCGAAGTGCGCCTGCACAGATGCCAGGTCGTTGTACTGTGCCAAGAGCGTATCCTGGGCAAAGGACTCCGTAACGCCAGCGCTATCGGGAATGCCATGAGCCATGGCGCCAGAACCCGCCGCAACCAGCAGTGCGTCCGTATGGCCGTGATAGCCGCCCTGGAACTTAATGATCTTGGGTCTGCCGGTAAATGCTCTGGCCAGGCGTAGCGCACTCATTGTGGCCTCTGTGCCGGAGCTTACGAAGCGCACCATGTCTATGGACGGGTATGTGTCCACGACCATCTTGGCTATGTCTGTTTCCATCTCCGTTGGCGCGCCAAAGCTGGTGCCATCGGCGACGGCGGCGCTGATAGCAGCCAACACCTCCGGATGCGCGTGGCCCAGAACCAGCGGTCCCCACGAGCAGACGTAATCAATGTATTCGTTATCATCAACGTCCCAAACCTTGGAGCCGGAGCCCTTCTTAAGGAAAATGGGATCGCCACCGACGCCACCCCACGATCGTGCCGGACTGTTGACACCACCTGGAATGTATTTTCGGGCGTTGGCGTAAAACTCTGCGGATCGTTCTCGGCTCAATGGGTCACCTCAACATAGAAACTGACATTCCATAAGAGAATATCTAATAAATTTCGCCACGAAATCATAGCATCAATGGCCGCAAAATGGGATGCAAAAAACAGCCCCTTTGCTGGTGGACTTGCGACGTAGTAAACTCCATATCAACTGATATCAGGAGAGGTAAACATGAAGATTACCGGAATCAAGACGAATATATTTTCATCTTTTCACAGCAACGCCAAGCGAAATTGGCTGATCGTGCGCCTGACCACGGATGAAGGCTTCGAGGGCCTGGGCGAAGCGTCTATGCTGGACTACGACCCGTCGCTGGTCACGCTCCTTGAGGAGTGGACGGA
Organism: Dehalococcoidia bacterium; assembly: GCA_963581905.1. Taxonomy (GTDB): domain Bacteria; phylum Chloroflexota; class Dehalococcoidia; order Lucifugimonadales; family JADFKI01; genus Casp-Chloro-G4. The sequence continues at coordinate 10,746 of CAUZQF010000017.1, read as the reverse complement.
GAGGTACCTGGTTGGAAAAGACCCTCAGCATCACGAGCTGCACTGGACTCGCATGTACAACGACAACCTGGGACGCGGCGGCAGGCTGTTCAGCACGGTGCTTTCCGGCATAGACCTGGCGCTGTGGGACCTGAAGGGCAAGGCTTTGGGTGTGCCTGTCTACGAGCTCCTGGGCGGACCATTCATGGACCGCATTCGTGTGTATGCCAACGGCTGGTACACCACTCCTGGCGCGCCGGAACTGAACGCAAAGGAAGCGAAAGCCGTCGTTGCCAAAGGCTATACGGCCATGAAGTTCGACCCCTTCTCAACCGACAACTACCTGACCATTACACCGCACGAGGCACAACTGGCTGAAGACCGCGTGGCTGCTGTCCGAGAGGCAGTCGGTCCCGACATCGACGTGCTGATAGAAGTCCACGCCAAGTTCAACGTCTACACCGCCGTAGGGCTGGGCCAGCGCATGGAGAAGTATCGCCCCTTCTGGTTCGAGGAGCCGGTGTCTCAGGAAAACGTATCGGAAATAAAGCAGGTCCGCGATAAGGTCAACATTCCCATAGCGACCGGAGAGAGGCTTTACACAAAGTACCCGTTCTTCGAGCTGGTTAAGCACGAGGCTGTCGATATTCTGCAGCCTGACATCTGCAACGCTGGGGGCATCACCGAGCTGAAGAAGATCGCTGCCATCGCAGAGGCGCAGCACATCATGATGGCCCCTCATAACACCAACGCCGCAGTGGGCACCATCGCCAGCATGCACCTGGACGTGGCCATGCCCAACTTCCTCATACAGGAGTACCACGCGGAGCACTATGAGCAGCACTACTTCGACATCTTTCCAGGACTGCCGCGCCAGCAGAACGGCTACGTTGAGCTTCCGCGAGGCCCTGGTCTGGGCATAGGCTTCGACGAGGAGATGGCCAACGCCCATCCGTACCTGCCGCAAGCCCACAGGGAGCGAGGCATCTAGAACAGGCCATTACAGTCAGCCAGGGTCTTCACTTTGACGGCAGACCCTGGCTTCACCTCAACTTCTCCACACAACCCCACGTTTTCCACCTACAATTAATAGGTTACCTGGAATAGGCTACGGTTAAATTGCATCTAAGAAGGTAAGCAAGACTACCTCATCCCAAGGAATTCCTTTGACTGACATGAAACTCGACACCCTGGAAGGCATGCTTCATGAAGTAGAACTGATCTTTGAGGGCGAGGTCGTTGATATCAATACGCGGCTCTTCAGAGAGATGATCATCGACGCCTTGAAATTCAAACGAGACGATCTGGATACCCTGGACCTCAAAATTGCCAATCGAAGTATGGCGGAGTTTCGGTACGCAGCCAGAGTATTCAAACCTTACCGGGGAATACGCAAGGTCTCGATTTTCGGTTCGGCTCGCACACCGGAAGATGATCCCTATTACGCACTGGCGGTGGATTTCGCCCGCCAGCTTGTCGAAGAAAAGTTCATGGTCATCACCGGCGCGGCATCCGGCATCATGAAGGCTGGCAACGTGGGCGCGGGAGCGGAGCACAGCTTCGGCGCGAACATCTTGCTGCCATTCGAGCAAGGCGCCAACGATATCATCGCGGACGACCCCAAGCTGATTACCTTCCGTTACTTCTTCACTCGTAAGCTGTTCTTCCTCATGGAGGCTCAGGGAGTCGCGTTGTTCCCAGGCGGGTTCGGCACGCACGACGAAGGCATGGAGACGCTCACGCTTTTACAGACAGGCAAGGCTCCCCCTATGCCTCTGGTGCTCATGGAATTGGCCGGAGAGGACTACTGGGAGAGCTGGGACCAGTTTGTACGCAAACAGTTGCTTAGGCGCGCACTTGTCTCCGAAGACGACCTGTGCCTCTACAAGATAGTGCACTCCGCAGAGGAGGGCGTCGCGTGGATGAAGCACTACTACTCCACGTACAACTCCATGCGCAGGGTCAGGGACAATCTGGTCATAAGGTTAGAGAAGCAGCTAAGCGATCAGCACATAGAAGAGCTTAACGACAACTTTAGCGGCCTGTTTAAGCATGGCAAGATAAAGAAGTCCAGTGCCCTGTCCCAGGAGGTAGATCAGCCTTTGCTTCTCGATAAGCCGCGACTGGTCTTCCGTTACAACGACCGAAACGCCGGCCGGCTCAACCTGATGGTGCAGACCATTAACGAGATGGGCTTATCAATAGATGGCGGTTCAGGCTCTCACTAGGCGTTAGCCGGCCTACGGCGGGCCGTGTGAGTAAGCTCAGACCACTCAACGATGCCTAGCGCTATTTACCCGTCAGCGCTCATAACGGGCGCTACGGAAAAGCAAAGATGTTAATATATTTGGCATGAAAATAATTGGCATCGAAACCTCCTGTGACGAGTCCGCCGCGGCTGTAATCGAAGACGGCCGGCTCATCCACTCCAACGTTATTGCTTCGCAGGCCGAGATACACGCGCAGTATGGCGGCATAGTTCCAGAGATCGCCTCACGCCAGCACATGATCGACCTCATGCCTGTAATCAAGCAGGCCTTAGAGGACGCGAACATGAAGGCATCAGAGCTGGACGGTGTTGCCGTCACCTATGGCCCAGGACTGGCGGGGTCTCTTCTTATCGGCGTAAACGCTGCTAAAGGCTTTGCTCTTGCCAACGAACTGCCTTTCATTGGCATTAACCATCTGGAGGGCCACATCTATGCTTCTTGGCTGGAGGAGATGAACCCGGAACAGGGGATAGGCTTTCCCATGATGTGCCTCATCGCCTCTGGTGGTCATACGGACCTAATTCTCATGGAGGGTCACGGCCAGTACACGCTGGTCGGCAGGACTCGCGACGACGCTGCAGGCGAGGCTTTCGACAAGGCAGCCCGCGTTCTCGGCCTTGGCTTTCCCGGCGGACCAGCTATTCAAAAGGCTTCCGAATCCAGTGTCGGCGGCGAGGCCCGATTCACTCGGCCTAACGTCAAGGACTCTCTGGACTTCAGCTTCAGCGGCCTAAAGTCTGCAGTGGTACGGCGCGCGCAGGATAAGAACATGTACCCGCCACCTGAAGACGTCGACCTCGATGCTCAGGAAGTGGCGAACGTGGCGGCGGCTTTCCAGGAGGCCATGGTTGATTCGATGGTGATACGCACCTTGGCCGCAGCAAAGTTGCACAACGTAAAGGGCATTCTTCTGGGTGGAGGAGTTGCGTCCAACACCCTACTGCGTTCGGAGATGAAGAGGCGCGCCCCCGTTGAGGTCGTCGTTCCCGTGCCACCATTGTGCACGGACAACGGAGCGATGATTGGTGCAGCAGCCTTCTATCACCTGCGACATGGCAATCGCTTTCAGTGGGACATGGACGTGATACCTAATCTTCGTCTGGGATAGGCTGCGACAGGTCTAGCGCATGGCGAACCGACACGTATTAACGTAGCGTCTCGAAGCTGCTCCTTCATCTTTAAGCCGGAACAGCCTGTGGGTCAGGCCGTCTATCTCTGTCCAGACATCCTCGTTTCGGACTTCCACTCTGATCTCACCTACGCCTGATTTGAACACAATGATGTTCTTTCCAGGAGAGGTAAGTCGGTCATAAATAAGGTAGAGACCCATCAGGAACAGCACGATTCCTGCGGCTGGTCCGCCAATCGCATGGTCCACAACCTGCCAAAGCATAATGCCAACGAAGAAGGCCAGAGCCGCCCATATGAATGGCCCCGCTCCCTCCTTTTCGTTAGTCATTTGCATGATGCCGATGTCCGGGACCGCAGCAATCGAGACCATACGGTTTCTGCGATTTCCTCCCAGATGCAAGAGGCGGCGGTCCGTCAAAACCAGCACCTCGGGATCAGTTGCCTCAGGAGAGCCGTCCGTCAAGTCCAGCGATATCTCTACTTGTTCGCCATCAAGCAGGGACAGATCTTCAAATCCGAATTGCGACAGTTGAATGTCTTCGACTTCTTGCACCGGGGCCTCCAATACGTCCACTTATTTCGACTCAACATATGATATCAGAGACCCTGTTAACAAGCGGTTTCTGCTGCCCTTTAAGCCTGTGCCCTCCGGTCCAAGTAAATAGTCCCGCCCTTCATGACGAACTCTACCGCCTTGCCCCTCTCCAACATAGTTACATCTTCCAGGGGGTTACCTTGCACCAAAATAAGATCGGCCTGCTTGCCTGCGGTGATGGTACCGATCTCTGATGCCAGGCCAATGGCCTCCGCCGCCTTCCCCGTTGCCGCCTGAATAGCCTGCATGGGAGTCAGCCCAGCCTCCGCCAGACAGCTTATCTCGTGGGCGTTGTTGGCGTGCTCCCATCCGCCCTCGTCCGTTCCAGCGACTACCCGCACGCCAGCCTCCATGGCCATCTGCGCGCTGCGAACATGGTGCTCGCGTAACTCCGCCGCCCTGGCCCGACCGTGAGGCGTACCCCTCGTGCCGTGGAACGTGTACACAGCAAATGTAGGAGCCAGCGATATGTTCTTCTCCACCATCATAGGCAGCAGGTCCGGGTCTTCGTCGAGGTAGCTGCCGTGTTCGATTGAGTCCACGCCGACCTCAATGGCCATTCGCAGCCCAGGTCCTCCCAGGGCGTGGCACATCACCAGGCACCCCCGCTTGTGCGCCTCGTCGACCAGCGCTTCAAGCTCATCCCGTTCGAAGAGCATGTCCTTGGGGCCGAGTCCTGCCGTCGAGCTGGCACCGCCAGTAGTGGCGCACTTGATCACATCAGCCCCCGCCTGCACCATCTCTCTGACCTTCTTCCTGAAGCCTTCCGGGCCGTCAGCCACTCCCCAGGGAAGACCCGTATCGGGACCGCCTGGCGCAGCGAATCCCAGCGGGCTGCGGCGATCTGCCATGCCACCCGTTGGCGTGATGAAGCCAAGTCCGCAGAGCAGCCTTGGCCCGGGCACTAGACCCTCTTCGACGGCCATGCGAAAGCCAGCGTCCAGGCCTCCCGCATCTCGCACCGTGGTGTAGCCGGTCTCCAGCGTCTCGCGTAGCACTAAGGCTATGCGCAAGTGGCGCTGGCTTCTCATCTCCACAATGCCCCAGCGACTGGCGATCTCGTAGCTCATAGAAGCCAGGTGATCGTGGCAGTCGATAAGTCCAGGCAGCAGGGTCATTCCGGAGCCATCTATTACTGATGCGTCTGCCGGAACCTGCACTGAGCTGGCAGGCCCCACCGCCTCAATCTTGTCTTCGTTTATCAGCACGGTCGCGTTTTCCAGAGGGTGCTCGCCTGTGCCGTCGATCATAGTTACGCCAGTTATGGCTATCATGTGACACCTCAAAGGATTACTGGGATTTTGGCGCGATGATACCACGCCGCTAGCTAGCCGCCAATCGCCCATGGACTGGGCTAGCACCGTATGCTATTCTCGGTCTTGCCACGAAATTTCAGCTATGAAAATTTGTATGCTAAATTCGAGGCAATAAACTCTCTTTCCTTATTAGGAGTCTCATATGGAACGCCCAATAATAAAGCCAATAGGCACGCCAATGGAGGAGCTGGACACCCCGGCTCTGGTGCTTGACCTGGAACAGTTGCAGCAGAACATCGACAAAGTACACTCTTTTTTTGAAGGGCAGACAGCAAAGCTGCGTCCCCATGTAGAGTCGCATCGCTGTCCTACCATCGCCCATCAGCAGTTGGATGCTGGCGGCACCGTTGGCGGCATTAGTGTAACCACAGTTGGTCAGGCGGAGGTTTTCGCCCAGGCGGGCATATCCGATATCGCCATCGCCAACGAGATTGTGACCGCTCAAAAGATAGTCAGGCTTTGCGCACTGGCGCATCGGGCCAAGATCACGGTGGCAGTGGACAGCGCAGACAACGTGCGCTCCCTGTCCGAGGCTGCGCAGGCTGCTGGCGTCACGCTTAACGTCGTCGTGGACATCCATACACGGCTGGAGCGTTGCGGAGTAGAACCGGGTCACCCAGCGGTTGACCTTGCCAAGGTTATCTCTCAGTCACAGGGTCTACGCTTCGCTGGTCTCACAGCCTACGAAGGAACTCTGATTACCGACACACCAGAGGAGCTATCCACGCAGTCTATGAACCTGATTCAGCCGGTGCTGGATACTCGGGAAATGGTGGAAGCCGCAGGTCTGGAGGTATCCGTGGTCAGCGTGGGAGGCACTCACAACTACGAGATTGCTGGGGCCATGCCTGGAGTAACCGAGGTCCCAGCAGGCACCTATGCGCTCATGGACCATCGCTACAGCGCTAGCAGACCTGGACTCAAGTCAGCCGCCAAGGTAATGGCCACCGTGACCAGCCTGCCGGAACCGGGTAAAGCAATCCTGGACACCGGGAAGAAGGCTACCGGCGACGACACAGGCTTCCCTAACATTGATGACTTTCCTAACGTGACTCTAGCCGCCCTGAGCGCCGAACACGGCAACATTACCTGGGACGAAGGCAACAACCCTGGCTTTTCTATCGGTCAAAAGGTCTGGTACACGCCCTTTGAGATCGGCGCCACCGTCAACGTCTACGACTACATGCAGGCAGTCCGCAACGGCAAGCTCGAAACGGTGCTGGAAATCAGCGCTCGCGGCCGCTATCGCTAATCCTAGAAATTTCATAGACAGGGCACACGCCCTTCAGCCTGGAGGACAGAATTATGGATAACTATAAGCCCCAGATTGGCACAGGTATCGCAGATCTGGACACACCATGCCTGATGGTGGACCTGGATGCGCTGGAGCACAACTACGACCTCATAGCCAAGACCTACGAAGACAGCGATTGCAAGATGAGGACTCATACCAAGAATCTAAAGAGCCCTCTCCTAGCCCACATGCAGATCCGCGCCGGTGGCACTGTCGGCGGCATCTGCACAGCCAAGGTCGCCGAGGCAGAGGTGATGGTGGAAGGTGGAATCGACGACATCCTTATACCAAACCAGGTCATCACCAGGGACAAGATTACCAGGCTCTGCACCCTGGCCAAACGAGCCACGATAATGGTGGCAGCCGACAACGCCGACAACATCAGGGAGCTCTCCGAAATAGCTGTGGAGCAGGGAGTGAAAATAGGCGTTGTGATCGAAGTGGATACGCAGATGCACCGCGCTGGAATTCGCGACACTCAGACTGGGGTCGATCTGGCTCGCGTGGCAACGGACGCCTCTGGAATCGACTTCCGTGGCGTGATGTGCCATCAGGCGGCGGTAGGCTCTCCAGACCGCGAGACTCGTTTCATCGAGGGCCGTAGAATGATCCAGACGGCGTTGGATGTAAGAGACGCCATCGTTGCGGACGGCATGCCTGTCGAGGTTGTGTCGGCAGGCGAGACGTGGACATACGACCTGTGCGCGACCATTCCCGGCGTCACTGAGGTCGAGGGCGGCACCTATGCCCTGATGTCTCACAGCTACGGCTACATGGAAGATTTCGAGTACGCAGCCACAATTCTCGGCACAGTGATCAGCACACCAAGGCCGGGCGTCGCAATCGGAGACACTGGCTCACGATGCCTGGGCTCGCCGGGAGGTGTACTACCTAAGCTGGCTGGCATGTCCGGAGTCGCAATCGACTCCCTTCAAGAGGAGCACATGGTGCTGAAATCCGAAGGCGACATGCCGCTGAAGGTCGGCGACAAGTACCAGCTTATTTCAGGCCAGCAGGACATCATGGTCAACAGGTGGGACCAGTACATCGCCATGCGCAACGGCTCCGTCGAGGCTGTGTGGGACATCCCAGGCCGCGGCTGCCACAATTAGTTTTGCATTGTAGGCGATGCAAAGTTAGCCAAGAGGGCTTAGTAGGAGCGAAGGTCGGCCACACAGCCCGACCTTCGTTTTTTTAATACTTGAGCAGAGATCAGGCTCATCCGCCCGATCTTCGCTCTAAAATCACTCTCTTGGCAAAATCGAACTGCCCACAATTCAAGACTAATACAAAACTAATCGGCGGTGGCTAGGTCGTAGCCGGTCGAGTGAGAACCGCAGCGGCTGCCGTGATCAGATACGTATTCGTAGGCCGCGGTTGCTGCCATGGCGCCCAACGCCGCTGCAGTTATCGTCTGCTTCAGATCTCCGGCGCCTTCAGTGAGGTCGCCCGCCGCATACACGCCATCCACGTTCGTGCGGACGAACTTGTCCACCATGACCTCGTACACGTCGTTCAGCTTCAATCCCAACTGATTTGGCAGCTCCACTCTAGGGTCTGCGCCTATCTCAATGAAGATTCCATCCAGCGCTAGTTTTGAACCTCCCTCGAAGTCCCGGTCCAGCACAACGCCCGTAAGCCCGTCCTGGCCCGTCAGTTCAACTACATTGGCGTTGAATATCGTAACGATGTTCGACTGCTGCTCCATCTGGCGAAGATTGGCAGCCTCTGGCCTGCTGAATCGGCCTTGGCGGTAGATGACGTAGACCTTGTCCGCGTATTTGCTCAGCAAGATGGCGCCCTTAATCGCCGCGTCTCCGCCACCTACTGCCGCCACAGTGTTACCGCGATGAAGTGGCGCATCGCAGGTCGAGCAGAAAGACACTCCGCGCCCCATCCAGTCATCCTCATGCGCCAGTCCCAGCCTGCGCCGCTCCCTGCCTACGCCCAGGATCACGGATGAGCCAACGAAGACCTCGCCGCTCTCTGTTGTGGCTTCGAAGCAGTCGTCCGTTCTGAGAATCGACATGATGTTTTCGTTCACAACAGGCACATCGTAGGCGTCGGTCTGTGTGCGGAAATTCGTCATCAGCTCGTAGCCGTCAATGGCTGGCGCACCGGGGTAGTTCTCTATGAGTCCACCCGTGGCCGTTTCGCCACCAAAATTAGCGCCGAATATCACAGAGCGCCTGGTATCGCGCAGCATACAGGGCAGCGGCATATGACGACGCACCCTGTCCAATAAGCAGCACTTCATAGATATTATTATGCAAGGTCATTTTTATCTCCAGTTCCGTTCATGCCACAGGTTGCTTGTACTAATTGGATGCGAGCTGGCGACCAGAGATACCTGTCGGAACGCCTGCTATCTAATGGAACACCTTGCCAGAATCGATGACCAGCACCTGCCCGGTAACACTGTCGGTCCGGCAAAATTCGACCACTTGTCGAGCGATGTCATCCTTGTCCGCAGCCCTCTTCAACAAAGCCGCCGCCCGAGATGTCACCTGGTAATCAGGATCGAGTTTGGAGGTAGCTCTGGTCCCATCGATGTAACCAGGCGCAACGCAGTTCACCAGAACCTCTGGGGCCAGGGCCACGGCCATGCAGTGAGTCAGGTGATTGAGGCCAGCCTTGGATACGGCATAAGGTATGGACGAGCCCGTAGGTACCAGTCCAGCCACAGAAGAAATGTTCACAATTCGACCGGAGCCCTGCGACTTCATGGCCCCAGCTACGGCTTTGCAGGTCAGCATTGGCCCTGTGAGGTTAGTAGTCAATATGCGATCCCACTCTTCCAGGGTAAGGCTGTCCAGGTCGTTGAAGGAGATCCACTTGTTGTAGGCTGCGTCGTTTATCAAGATATCGATGCGCCCAAATCGTTCCAGAACCTTAGCCACCATCGCCTCAATCGACGCCGCGCTGGTCACATCACACTGTACAGCTTCTGCCTCAACGCCCGCTTCTCTCAGCTTGGCGGCGACCTCCTCAGACTGGTCCTTGCTCTGAGCGTAGACCACAGCAACGTTGCTGCCAGCCTCTGCCAGCGCGTGACAGATGCGCTGTCCCAGTCCTCCGTTGCCACCGGTGACGATCGATACCGTTCCTTTTATTTCCATGCCAAAGTCTCCTATTCCGCCGCCAAGACATCTTCAATTATAGGCGATGTGATTTTTCTACGGGGGCGGTCAAGTTTAATCCTTATGTGCTTGATGCTACAAAAAAAATTGACAGAGCCAAAAACATGGACATAATGTACTCATATGGACTATCGCAAAATCATAACTATTGAGGCTGGCAAACGCGGCGGTAAGCCCTGTATTCGAGGGCTTCGCATTACAGTGTATGACGTGCTGGATAACCTGGCATCTGGCATGACCACTGAAGAGGTAGTCGCAGATTTGCCTGACCTGACCCAAGAGGATGTTCGCGCCTGTCTGGCGTTTGCCGCAGATAGGGAGCGCAAATTCACGTCCATGCCTCCTGGATGAGACTGCTTTTCAACGAAAACCTCTCACCCCGCCTTGTCACTTTATTGATCGACCTGTTCCCCGGCTCCGTACATGTTCGAGATGTCGGTTTGTCGTCTGCGGCCGATGACAAAGTCTGGAATTATACTGAAGAAAATGGTCTTGCAATCGTTTCTAAGGATGCAGATTTCCATCAGCGCAGCTTCTTATTAGAAAGCGGCCCGAAGATTATCTGGATTCAGGTCGGCAACTGCTCAACTGGGCAATTAGAAGAGATATTGAGAAACAGCGAAACGACCATCTTGGAGTCTGAGCGAGACCCTCACGCCACATTCTTGGCAATTTCCTAAATTAATGAGACAGATTGGCTACTCCACATGAGCATCAGCAAATGGCTGTTCGCTGTCTGGTACGACGTGCTGAACGCGGGCGTTGAGGGCCGGGTTATTCCGTATCGCGAGGAGACGGCCGGACGAACGTGGGGCGACGTGCTGGAGATCGGCGGAGGCACAGGGGCCAACATTCCTTATTTCCCGGCGGACACCAGGCTGACCTTCATCGAGCCAGACAAGTACATGGTGAAGAAGCTGATGCGCTCCGCCTCGAAACTCGGTCGCGACGTGACGATCGTCCAGGAGGCAGGCGAGACGCTGCCTTTTCCAGACGAGAGCTTCGACTGCGTAATCACGAC
>CAUZQF010000016.1:0-19042 GCA_963581905.1 Dehalococcoidia bacterium | reverse complement strand
ATCATCGATTACGCAAAGCAGCATGGCATCGACCTTATCGTCATGTCCACCCACGGTCATGGCGGATTGAAGCGCATGTTATTGGGCAGTATCACTGACAAGGTCATTCGCGCCGGCGAGATGCCAGTCCTGGTAGTTCCTTAATTTCTGACCCTGATTAACAGCCAAATGCCAGCACCAATCTGGATTGGCAGATCAAACCGGCATGACTTCAAGCCCTGTCAGAGGCGTGCCACATTACTGATTGGAGTGAATTCCTGATGAGTGTATCCGACGTTAAGGCTTTAACCTTCGACGTTTTTGGGACAGTAGTAGACTGGCGCGGCAGCATCACTAAACAAGGCGAGGCGCTGGGCAAGGCCAAGGGCGTTACCACAGTAGACTGGGCCGAATTCGCCGACCGATGGCGCGGTGGCTACCGGCCATCCATGGACAAGGTCCGCAAGGGCGAACTGCCGTGGACGAACATAGATAGCCTACATCGCACGATTCTCGATGAGCTTCTTGAGGAGTTCAGCATCACAGGCCTTACCGAGGAAGAGAAGGTGGGCTTCAACAAGTCCTGGCACAGGCTCGATGGCTGGCCAGACTCCACTCCCGGCCTGACGCGACTGAAGACCAAGTTCCTTATCTCCACGCTGTCCAACGGCAATGTAGCATTACTGACCAACATGGGGAAGTACGCGGGCCTGCCTTGGGACTGCGTCCTGTCCGCGGAGATATTTCATCACTACAAGCGCGACCCAGAGGTCTACAAGGGCGCTGCTGAGATTCTCGGACTACCGATAGAACAAGTGATGATGACCGCCGCCCACAAGGACGACTTGAAGGCCGCGAAAGAGACGGGCATGAAGACGGCGTTCGTTCCACGGCCTGGTGAACACGGCCCTACCCGGGACATCGACACCACAAACGAGGACTGGATCGACGTATACGCCAGCAGCTTCGAAGAGTTAGCTGAAAAATTAGGTTGCTAGAACTGGGCCATAGCGCCCCGCACTAAAGGGTTTTGGAGGAGACAAGATGGGTAAGTTGGACGGCAAGGTCGTTCTGGTGACCGGAGCCAGCAGAGGCATAGGTAAGGAGATCGCAGTGCTGTTCGCGGCCGAGGGCGGCAAGGTCGTATGCGCCGCCAGGACCGTGGACGAGGGCGATCACCCCTTGGAAGGCTCCCTGAACACCACTGTAAACGAGATCAAGCTGGCGGGCGGCGAGGCCACCGCAGTAGCAGCCAACATTTCGGTGCCGGAAGAGTGCGAGATGCTCGTTCAGGCTACCAAGGACACCTATGGCGCTGTGGACGTTCTAGTCAACAACGCCGCACTAACCTACTTTGTGCCCATCAAAGACTACCGGCTGAACCGCTGGATGCGGTCATGGGCTGTAAACTTCCACGCTCCCTTTATCCTTAGCCAGCTTGTAATGGAAGACATGATCCCACGAGGCAGCGGCAGCATCGTCAACATCTCGTCGGGAGCGGCGATTGGTCCAGGTAGAGGCCCATACAAGGACGTTCCAGCTAATAGCGGACATACCTGTTACGGAGCGGAGAAGGCGGCATTGGAGCGATTCTCCCAAGGTCTCGCCCAGGAAATTTACGAGTATGGCATTTCTGTGACGGCGCTTTCGCCTTCGCAGGTGGTGCCCACGCCAGGGACGATCTTCCATCACCTGGTTACCGGGCCAGAAGACCCTCGCGGCGAAGACCCCAAGCTCATGGCGGCGGCGGCGCTTATCCTGGCAACAGAGCCTGTGGAGAAGATCTCCGGCCGGGTGACCTACAGCCAGCAGCTTTTGGCAGAGTACGGCCAGTTGGACAACCCGCAAGGTACCGGACTTCCCGGAGGACGAGTGGGCAGCGGTTACAGCCAGGTGTAGGCCTAAAAAGCCTGGGGTATCCAATTCGACCTGAACTATGTAACCGTCAAGACCGACTGTTCATGACAGCGCTAGATTCCATCTGGCGAATATCGGATACCTAGCCATTCTTGTTCGACGTAACTACGCCGGTGTCCTGCCTGAAGGAGTGCGTTGGCCGCATAACCCCAAATGTTAGGACAGCGAGAACCCGCTAGTAGAGGTGGCGCCTGTCATTGACCAGTAATATCAGATATCTAGTTCTTGCCGCTGTTCTGGTTCTCGTTGCGACTATGGCACTTGTCGGTGTTACATGCGGCTCTGACGATGACAGTGGTGACGATGCAGAAATCACTGACGCTAATTTGCCAACGGTGACCATTCCAACTGCTTCGCCGTAGTCTGGCGCGGTGGCGGTTTCACCCCCTATTGCAACAAATACTCTCGTGCCCACTGTAATTGCAGTCGCCACACGAACCGCCACAGCCACGCCGAGACCTGTTCCAACGGCAACGCCTTCGCCGACTGCAACGCCTGCGCCAAACGCCAATGCGGAAGCCGGGCCTGATCGCGATATAAGTCGGGGAGATATCTTTACTCTAAACGGCAGCGGAAGTTCTGATCCTGACGGCGATCCCATAGTCACCTACACGTGGACGCAGGTATATGGCACTGGCGGTCAAGGCGGCTGGAGCTATGCAGTATATGATCTCGATCCCGACGATGGCTTTACGGCGGCACTTGATGGGAACGAATTAAGAGGATCTGTTCTTGCATTCGAGCCAGAATAGACACCCTGGCGATGCTTTGAAACATCGTGCAACTCAAATATTCTGTTAAGAAAATCCGATTTAGACCGCCAATATTTTGGAGCTCGGGGAATATAGACTCGTAGGCCTCATTTATTGCGCTATTTTCTTTTGACGGCAACTCATCCCATATATTTATCGGATAGATCTTTTTAAGAGCCTTGGCATCAGTAATGTCATGAAATTGCCCTGGACACGCGGCAAATCCCAACGCATTCATTGCGAAAGTTAAACACTCGATTGCTGAGTCTAAATTGATGCTGCAAAAGAGTCCAAATCGGCAAAGGATGACTTCGAATTCCACGCATACATCTCCTCACATAATGACGAAGCTCCATGAAGACGATTGTAGAAGCCATTCAAGCCTCCTCTAAATGATCCGAACCAAGCGGTTTCATTGCCAAAATTATTCTTATGGCAGGCTAGCAGAGCGAATTTATCTAGCTCTCCATATGGCTTCAGGTCAAATTTCATGTCGTAGAATGTCATGTCTTTGTCCTCAGGTAACGTTATTATCAATGATAACTGCTTCTGTTAATAAAAGCCTAATAAGAGGGTCGGTTATATCCGGAGCGCGACAAATAGCCTCCTCAAGTGACATAAAGCCTCATATGGTGAAATGAATATGTATAAAAATGAAAAATCACTATGCGGATTGGCGTAAGTTAGTTGCGCTCTTTAGGCTTTTTTCGCAGTCCCACCAAATTGCTTATCGCAGCCTGGGTGATCTACCTGGTTTACCTGTCATCGATTCCCCGGCTGCTGCTAGCCCCGTCCCTGCCTCGACCACTGGTCTCTCCCACGGCACACGTCGTCGCGTACTTCATCCTAGCAACGTTGATCTACATGGTCTTGACGCGGCGCAGGCCTGGGCCTATTGGCGGCCTCAAGTCTGCGATCCGAGCCATGGCGATAGCCACAGCCGTCGGCATCACCGTCGAGGTAATGCAGAGCTTTCCCCCTGAAGGCTCAGTGCAATTATCCGATGTGGTGTTCAATGTCGCAGGGACAATTGCCGGACTACTGGTAGTTCTCTTCCTCAGCGTCATCGGCGTGCCCAGACGCCTTATTTTCGCCGCCATCGGGACCGGAATGGCCCTGGTGATAGTGGGAATAGCCGTCAGCGCGGCGATCTGGAACCCGGCATACCCATACCGTGGCGATCACTGGCACAGCTCTTATGGCATATCCGTTTGTGGTGTTCGGCAGCCGGACTTGCCGGGCGTATCCGGCGGAGTTCACAGCCATGGGACGGAGTTTATCCACATACACCCAGGCGATGCGTCAGAAGAGGGGAAGAACGCCACGCTAAGTCTGCTGTTTGAGACTCATGGCGGCAGGCTTACGCGAAATGGCTTTCTGCTTCCGTGGGGAACAAGCTACAGGAACGGCGACCAGTGTCCCGATGGAACGGCCGGTGAGTTCGTGGTCTTCGTGAACGGCGTTCTATTAAAGGACCCGACAACCTATGTGTTGCGGGACCAGCAGACCATTCTCATCATGTTCAGGTCAGTTGGATACCGAGACCAGGCCTAGCCAGCCTCGGATACGCACTGCTCCAGCAGGTCGAAGGCAGCCTTGGTGAAGGCCCACATGTTCGCCTCGCGCCCAGACTCGCCCGTCTCCACGGTGACAGCTCGTTCCACAGGACCAGAAACCGCGATGCAGGCATGGCCCGCGTCGTCGCCGTAGCGATTGCCCGTAGGACCGCTGGCGCCAGTCTCGCTCAAGGCCCAGGTAGTGCCCAGGCGTTCGCGTATGGCGCGGGCGTTCATGAGAGCATACTCTTCAGTGCTGGCGCGTTTGCCCTCCATGGCACTGTCCGGCACATCCAGCAGGCCCTTCTGAGCAACCCTGGTGTAGCAAACTGAGCCACCGACGTAGTAGTCAGACGCGCCGGATATGGACACGAGGCAGGCCGAAAGCAGGCCACCGCAGGACGATTCGGAGACGGCCAGGTTTTGACCACTCTGCTTGAGCTTCTCGGCGACCGAGGCTGCCATGGATGTTAAATCGGGCATCTGTCTCTCCTGTGCGTTCAGGGTTTTCTAATTTCTCGAAATTTTCACTCACTGTAAATCAAATCAGCTGAATATGCCGAAGCTTTGTGGGCGTTTTGAGAAATCCCTAAGCTAGAATCTCAAATACATAAACCTGGTGGTAGACATCTGGCTCGCCCTTGGGCAGAATCTGAGTAGGCTCTCCCAACTCCGCCAGCTTCCACAGACCAGCGGCCTCAAGCTGCGCATGCTTCTCTTTGTAGCCGCCCTCTTCAGCGAGGTCTGGCCGCAGCGTATACACGATGTGTCCGCCGGGCTTGGTGATTCGTATCAGCTCATCTAGGGAATCCACTGGCGCGTGGCCTACCGTCAGCACTCCAACGGTCACCACAGCGTCGAAGGAGTCCGTGTCGTAGCGCAGCGTCTCGCCCATGGTCATCTGATCTAGCTGCGTATAGACACCCTTGTTTCGGGCCTCTTCCAGCATGCCGAGCGACAGGTCCATGCCAACTATATTGGTGAAGCCAGCCTCAGACAGTAGTTTGCCTACCAATCCAGTGCCCGCACCTGCATCCAGCACACGAGCGTCCTTCTCCACATACCTGATGAAGGATTCAACCGCCCGAATAGGACCGTACCAGCCAAAGTCCTTGTCAAGGTCCGCTTCGTAGCTCTTAGCCCACACGTCGTAGCGCTCTTCCAGCTCTTCCTCGTTCTTAGAGGCGTAGATCCACTGGATAAGGTTATCTTTTTCTTCCATTCAATGGCCTCCCCGCAGGCGAAGTGATTATTTCTGGCAGAGGAAAAGTCCCCAGCCCAGTTCTCTATTCGTTACGGCTTGAGCGGTCTGATCATAGGAAAAGGACAACTCTTCGTAGTGGTCCGAGTGCTCGCCGCCACGATTAAAGGTCATGGTAGACAGGCACCAGTAGCTCATTTTCAGATGGTCCGAGAGGTCTTTGGCATCTTTGACGGTGAAGCCAACGGTCTCCAGTGCCTTCTGATAGGTCTCGAAGCTGTATTCAGTATCGAAGAAAAGTCGCTCGTAGACGTGCTTCTGAGCCATTTCGCTAACTATAGGCTGAGGCTTTAGCAGGTCATCAAAGATGAAAGTACCCTCGCTCTGCAAAACCCTATGGGCTTCCTTCAAGGCCGATTCCTGGTCGTGGACATGGTATAGCGTGGCCTGACTCCAGACGTGCGTGAAAAAGCCATCCTCGAAAGGAAGCTCAGTCGCGGAGGCCTTCGCGAAGCTGACCTTGCCCTGCACGTCTGCTGGCTGCGAGGCGAGGGTCTCATTGGCGTTGTCGATTCTAACACCACTGAGGTCGATGCCAACCACTTCGCACTTGAACTGCTCGTGCAATCTGAGGGAGGTGGTGCCGTTGCCACAGCCAAGATCGAGCACTCTGGAATCGGGGCCGATCTTTCCCCAGTCGGACATGAGCGTATTCAAGTTGGAGCAGGCCTTTAGGAAGTCGTTGCCCGTTGACTCGTCGAAGTAACCCCAGTGGACACTGCCCTCTGGGTCCCAAAATGAGCTGTAAATTTCATCCTGACTATCGTAATAACTTTCTGTATCCTGTTCGGTAAAACTCTTCTGCATTATATGTCTCTCCTGGTTAGATCAGTTAGATCACTATTTAAAATTCAATTGATTAGGTTGGCTTATAAATGGTGCATCGCGATATACAGGCATGGCTCGATAGCAATTGTCTAGGCAGGGATGCAAAATGGGAGAAATCGAGGAGACCTCTAAGAGGGTTACGTGGAGTTATCCGCCCTCATTGAAGCTAGGGGTCGCAGGGAAGATTCCGACTACGGCCGTCATGTGCCGTATCAGTCGCTGATACCTGGTAAGAATCAGCTTTTCTAAAGGAGATATTATCGCTTATCCTTGACTTCATTTCGGCTATCTCTATTGGCCTGCGTGCAGCAGCACTGACGTATATTTAAGAGGCAATTGTTTCCAATCAATCCTAGATTGGAAACAACGCTCTGTCAACTCTACCGATTATTTGACGCAATCGCAGCATTTATGAGCAGAATTTCCGGGTAGTCCACTTTCCCGAACTTAGGGGTGGATTCAACGGCCTTTGCCCCCTATACTGATCAATCACAGGTCGTTTTTACCCTGATAACCAGGTATATCGGTCGGCAATGCAAAAAGGCCTTGACCCTGATTGCGGGCAGATCAGCACGAATTCAGTAACAAGTGGCATGTATTCATTGTCGGTATTCAGAAGAGCGTGATACAATCTCCAAGGTAAATTTGGCAATATTAATAGATACCGCCGTTCCTGACGTAGATTCTTCGGATGGGTACGTATGGAGCGGCTATTGCTATTGGCCTTAATAGAAATGGGAGTCGATTTTGGTAGCTCAACGATTGAGAGATTACGAGATTGTTATGATCCTCACGCCTCAGGCCAGCGAGGAAGAGGTTACGGCGATCATCGAACGGGTATCAGGCTTTGTAACGGAAAATGGTGGCAGCGTAGAAGACCATAACATTTGGGGACTGCGTCGTATGGCTTACCCAATCAACAAGTTCATGGAGGGCATCTACGTTCTGGCCCACTTCACCCTCGATGCCAAAGATGTTCTTGAGATGAACAGAACCTTGACCATAGACGAGGATATTCTCCGTTTCCTCATCACCAAGAAATAAATTCGGTCGGCTCGTAGCCGGTCGGAATCGATTGCAAGGCACCAGTCGCGAAGGAGATGGACCATGGTAGGTCTTAACAAGATGATAGCCATTGGTAACGTTGGGACGGACCCAGAGATGCGTTACACACCCAGTGGCAACCCTGTGACATCTTTCAGGCTGGCGACAGGTCGCTCTTATACAGCATCAGATGGGGAGCGCAGGCAGGAGACCGAGTGGTTCACTGTCGTGGCGTGGAACCAGTTGGCTGAGCAGTGCAACCAGTTCCTTGCCAAGGGCAGACGGGTTTACGTAGAGGGCAGAATCAAGAGCAATACGTGGACCGGTCAGGATGGGCAAACGCGCTTTCGTAACGAAATCATTGCCAATCGCGTTCTATTCCTAGATAGGACGCCAACAGCAGGGTCATTTGACGAGTCCGGACCGCCGGTACTGGAGGCAGGTATCGACGAATCACCTATCGCAGTAGGCGACGCCGAGGACCTTCCCTGGTAAACGGTGCGCCTTTGCTAAGAGCTGACGATGCTGGCCCGATGGCAGGCATGTCTGGCAGGAACAGCTCTCGCGTAGGCCTTGCCGAACCCACTCGCCTATGAGTCAATTAAAATAGTAAGTCGGATCACTTTAGAGGAACAGAATGACACAGCAACGCTCAGGCCCACCACGAAGAAGAGGCCGACCTAGGTATTTTGCCCGACGCAAAGTATGCTCCTTCTGCGTGGACCACGTGAAGGAGATCGATTACAAGCAGGTTGACCGCCTAAGGCGCTTCTTGTCCGACAGGTACAAGATCGAAGCTCGCCGCAAGACAGGCGTCTGCACAAAGCACCAGAGGTGGCTATCTACGGCCATCAAGCGTGCGCGACTCCTCGCCATGATTCCATTCAGTCCTGACCATCGCATGCCTGGCGGCGGATTCGCCAGTTAAGGCCAAAATACCTTAGCAGGGGGTTGTGCAGTGGTTGAAGATGCGCATGGTGTGCCTTCCGGGCAGGATCCGACTCAACAAGATGACGTAACCCAGCCCGGGACGCCAAGGCAAGGCCGTCGTTCCGAAATGGTCCGCATTCAGCACATGAAACGGCGACGGCGACACGCCTTCGCCGTGATTGCCGTGCTAATGCTGGTCATCGTTGGAATTTTACTTGCCGGGTATATAGTCATTTTTGTTCGTCCTCCGCAGCAGCTTGTCGTTCGAGTAAACGATGTTTCCTACTCCCGTGGCGACATGATAAAGATTCTCCGTGTGCGCCAGAGGTCCCTGGAACAGGCTGGGGAACGAATCGATAATAGCACCGACATCTTTCAGGCTCTTCAGCTAATTGTTGAAAATGAGATCATCTCCCAAACGGCGCCTTCCCTTGGAATTACAACCTCGGACGAAGAGGTAGATGAACAGATTCGACGATCTATCTCACTTCTTTCTGGCATAGATCCTTTTGGTAAATCCAGTGACCAGCAGGAGCGAGAGTTTCGCGAGCAGTATGGACGTTTCCTAAACGAGAGCCAGATAAGTGAAGAAGAGCATCAGGCGATCATTAGACGAGTCATACTTCGCGAGAAGGTCAGGCAGTTCCTGGGCGATAGCGTTCCTCTTGTTGCAAAGCAGTATCACATCTACCGGCTCACCATGGAGTCTGGCGATGAGATAAGCATCATGAACACCAAATACAATGACATAGTTCGGAACAGCACCGAGCCTCTGTTGTTGGGCGAGGCCTTTAAGTACATAACGAGGGAATTTTCACGCGAGTCTGCCGAGAGCGTACGTGTTGGAGGCAACTTGGGATGGATTCCTCTAGGGGTGCTGGCAGAATATGACAATGAGATTTCCAGACTCGAGATAGGAGAGCTGTCAAACCCTGTTCGCAATCGCGATCTGCAAAACGAGTTGTTCATATTCATGGTTTCCGAGACAGACGAATTCCGAGACATCAATCCGAATCACCTGGAAGCGTTAAAGAATAACGCTCTGGACACCTGGGTAAACGATCATCGCAGAGACCATGATGTCTACGCCGTATTCAACTCGGAAATTTACGCCTGGATAGTGGAGCAGCTTGGAGTCTCCACAAGCATCACGCCGACACCGGCATTAGATGACCCGTTACAGCAACTCATGAAGGATCAGGGCCTGGTAGGTCGTCCCTAGCTCCTTCACACACTTGCTTTACAATCGAATCAGGATACAAAATGGGGGGCGGTCCGCCGATGCGGATCGCCCCTGTTAATATGCAGCGTTCAAGATAAGACGCCGCAGCCAAAAGATAGGAAATACCATGAAAGAATCCGTCGGAATAGGTCTGTTGGGAATGGGCGTAGTAGGTGGCGGTGTCGCACGCATCATCTCGGAGAAGGGCCATCAGCTAGAGCATCTGATAGGAGCCCCAGTGGCGATCGAAGGCATACTGGTCCGCGACATGGGCAGGGCCCGCTCTTTCGACGTGTCATACGACCTGCTTACCACCAGTGCCAATGACGTGCTGGAAAACCCCAAGGTCGACATCATAGTGGAGTTGATGGGCGGCGAGGACCCGGCGCTGGAGTACATCCAGAAGGCCATCTCATTGGGCAAACCCGTGGTTACAGCCAACAAAGAGGTTATAGCAAAGCATGGGCCGGACATCTTGTCCCAGGCCAGACAAAAAGGCGTTCAGGTGCTTTTCGAGGCCAGCGTCGCCGGCGGCACTCCCATCATTGCGCCTCTTTTGCGAGACCTGGTTGCCAACGAGATTCTAACAATACATGGCATCATCAACGGCACCACCAATTACATCCTCACGAAGATGACCCAGGAGGGTTCTGACTTCGGAGATGTTCTGAAAGAGGCTCAAGAGCTGGGATACGCAGAGTCCGACCCCACAAACGACGTCGAGGGGATAGATGCGGCGTACAAGCTGGCTATCCTGTCCACACTGGGCTTCCGGGCTGTTGTAAAAGATGTGGATGTCTTTCGAGAGGGCATAACCAAGCTTACGGCTCAGGATTTTACGTACGCCAGAGAGCTAGGTTACGTGATCAAGCTGCTGGCCATTGCCAGCAAGGACGATGGCGCCGTGCAGGTCAGAGTGCATCCCGCGTTCGTTCCTGAAAACGTGATTATCGCGAAAGTGGATGGTGTGCTGAACGCAGTGGAGATCCAGACTGACCTTGCCGGACGAGTGCTGTTCCACGGCCGTGGGGCAGGGGAGATGCCAACAACCAGCGCTGTGGCCGCCGACATGGTAGACATCGCTCGCAACGTTGTAGGCAATGTCGTTGCTCCGCCTCCCCTGAGCCTTTCTGACGACATCCGCATCAAGCCCATGAGCGAACTGGAGACCAAATACTACGTACGGCTCAATGTGGCTGAACGGCCAGGGGTATTTGCCCAGATTCTGGACCTGCTGGGAAAACAGGAGATAAGCATCGCGTCCGCCATTCAGAAAGAGACGAATGAGGAGGCGCAAACTGCTGAGATAGTGCTGATGACTCACCGAGCGAAGGAGTCTTCCGTTCAGGAGGCTCTGCGGTTGATTAGCGAGCTGGACGTGGTAAACTCTGTCGGAAACCTTGTCCGCGTAGAGGAATGGGACTAGTTTTGTGAAAGGGTTCTAACTTGCCAGAGCTCACCTTGGCAAACGTCGATTTATTTCTCGGAGCGGTGCTGAAATTCGTTCAAGGCATCGCCGTCTGGGCAGCTTGCCGGTTCGGCATATTAAGAGTTTTGATTAGGGAGAGGCATGGCTACTGCAAAATATTACACGTGGACTCGTTGAAGCTCCTGCAAAAAGGTGAAGGCGTCGCTTTCACAAGAGCGAGTCGAGCTGGACGAGAGAGACTTTTTCCAGGACCCGTTCACCGAAGCAGAACTTCGGGAACTGCTGGGAAGCACACCTGCGTCAGACGTGTTCTCCTACAGAAGCCCCTCAGTTAAAAAGATGGGCCTCAAGACAGATGAGCTCTCGGAAGACGACCTTATCCGGCTGATGCTGGAGGAGCCTCGCCTCATTCGCAGACCTCTCATTAAAGTAGGCGACCGCGTGCTGGTAGGCACCGACAAGAAGGCGATGGAAGAGGTCTTTCCTCAATAGCCGGCCTCAGCTATTTCGACGAGTGTAGCTCGATATCCGGTAGCGAACCCACTAAAGAAAACCAGTAGCTGGTCCGAGAGGGTACTGCCTCCAATTGCAGGCCCTTCAACTGACCTGAAATTGCCTTTCCGCTGTCGTTCCACACGCTCTGTGTCTCGTCATCAACCAGCGTGCCGTCCACCAGACTGAAGCCAAGGGAACAACCATCCACATCTGTAAAGAAGGCAAATACGGTATCGACCCTCTCCCAAGTTAGGTCGTACCCTTCCTGAGCCAGCATTCGCTCCAGAAAATTGGCGCCAGTATCTGAATCATCAACGATGAGTAGTCTTAAGTGCTGCCTATCCATGCTCAAATGGAGACGCCCTCACTCAACCAAATTGGCGATTCGATTAGGCAATGCGAACGACGAAGTAAACGTTCGGCGTTATGTTCCGCTGTCCACACCTTTATACTCTAGGAAATACACCTATTGGCAAGGTAATAAACTACATGTTAAGCAAGTAATCTATTTAAATTACTACATTTTCTGCTAACTACGATACTTTTAGTACGTTTTGCCAATTATTTGATAAACCCCAGAGGTTTCTTGCAGGCACCTCCATGTTGATTTACTCTTTAAGGCAGCACAAATCATTAAGATCCCGTTCACAATCGCTTAAAGGGGTTGAACATTTCGACCATGTTTGACAGGATATGTCCATGAAAATTGGTGAATTCGAGATACCAGAGCCGGTCCCCGAGATGAAGAACACTCGCGCCATCGCCATGTTGCGTCCATGGGTCGATGTCGGCAGGGTGGGCACTTTGGTGTTAAATAGGCTGGAACGCCACTTGGGCGCGCAAGAGCTGGGCAGGCTGGAAAAGCCTGGCATGTATTTTGACTTTACACGCTACAGGCCCAGGATGCGCACGGTAGACGGCCAGCGAGTATTTACCAGGCCCAATACCATCGTGCATTACGCTCACGATGACGAGCAAGATCAGGATTACCTGTTCCTCCACATTCGAGAGCCTCACTCCATGGGTGAGGACTATACCGACGCAATAGTTGCACTGCTTAAGCATTTCAACGTAACTGAGTACTGCCGTATCGGAGGCATGTACGATTCAGTGCCACACACCAGGCCAGTGCTGGTTACCGGCACCTTGACTCCCGAATACGAAGAGAAGGCCAAAGGCCTGGTGTCTATTAGGCGCAGCACTTATCAGGGACCGACCAGCATCGTGAATATGGTGCATGAGTCTTTGACCGAGTCTGAAGTGCCTTCCGTCAACCTGATGGCGCACTTGCCACAGTACGTGCAGTTGGATGAGGACCACATGGGTGCCTCCCGACTCATGAGCGTGTTATGTGCCATGTACGACCTGCCTGAGAGGCTCGCGGACCTTTCCCGCGGTGAACAGCAGTATCAGGACATCAATCACGCTGTGCAAAACAACCCGGAGGTTAGCTCGCTCATCCAGCAGCTCGAGGCCTACTACGATAGGACTCTGGCCATTCGTGAGCCCAACCAAGAGGAGCCCACGGAGGAAGATGCCACGTCATTCGCACCGGACGTTGAGCAGTTTCTGCGAGAAGTGGGTCAGCGACTGGAGACACCCGGGGAAATCATCGATGACGACGATTTCGACGATGATGAAGACGACTACGAGGACTAGGACTAGGACTAGCGCTTTATTTTAGAAGGCGCATTAGTTGGCAATGCCGCTACATGCACCTTTTGGTCTCTTCGCGTATATAGTCCCGCAGCTCTGTAGGAAGATGCCCCATATCTCCAGCCTTGGCATTTTCCAGTACGCGTTCCGGTCGGGATGTTGCTGGAATCGCACTTGTGACCCGATCATCGCTGATGACCCAGGCCAGCAACGCCTGTGCCCAGGTTTCGACGCCAAACTCCGCTAGAGGTGCCATGCCGGGCGCTCGCCTCAGGCCTGTTACGTAGCGTCCCTTCTCCAGAGGCTCCATCACCAGGACCGCGATGCCCAGTTCCCCGGCTAGCGGCAGCACTTCAGCCTCGCAGGCTCGCTCCACCACGTTGTAAGGAACCTGTATCGCATCTATTCGGCCGGTCTTCATTATCTGCATCATTTCGGGGTAGGCACTGGCGGTGTTGTGGGTAATGCCGATGGCGCCGATGTGACCCTGCTTCTTCAGTTCCTCAAGAGTGCCCAACTGCGTACGCCAATCCAAGAGATTATGTATCTGAAATAGCTCGACGTAGTCGGTGCCCATTAGCTCGAAAGACTGCCGTATCTGGCGCTGGCCTTCGGAACGCCCTCTTGTCCAGACCTTGGTAGCGAACCGCAGTTTCTCCCGAAGGCCAGCGGCGTCAGTAGTGCGACCAATGACTTGCTCGGCTTCCCCATACATGGGCGAAGAGTCTATCAGGCTGACACCAGTCTTAATGCAGTTGGCGATTATTTCCCGACGAACTTCGATATCTGCTTCAGAGCGGACATCGAAGCTTCGGTACGTTCCCATTCCAATAGTCGAAACTTCGAATTCAGCTATCTTGCGGTATTCCATTAGTCGACTATTTCAACTCAATTTCTATGAATGACATCTCAGAAGAACCTTCGTTGAACACGTTGTGCTCCACACCGGCGTCCCTGTAATAAGCAGAGCCAGCCACCAGGTTGTTGTCTCTCGGCCCTTCCGAGTCTCGAATGACCAGCGTGCCGGTCGAAGTTGGCACGACGACGTACGCAAGCTCGTGCAGGTGCTGGCCGGTCTCTGTCCCCGGTTGAAAGGTCCAGCTGCTGACCCTAACTTTTTCGTTATCGACTAGTATCTTGTTGATGGCTTGTGTCATTGATATTGTCTCCAAAATAAATACCCGCCTGGCAGTTTATGTTCACCAGGCGGGTGTTTTTAACTAAATCAAAAACCGCTAATTTACGCGGGTGTTGGGCTGGTCCAGATGTTGGCCATCGGCCCACAGTTGCCACGAGCAACGACCTGAGCGCAGGAGCTAGCTTCCATTGTCTCCACAGTGCCCATATGAGTAAACGGCCCCATGAACTGCTGGACGACTTCCATGTTAGGTGCATCGACAATCATGTAGAAAGTGTGGCCTCCTACTACGGCATCTCCCTGGACCTTGATGCCCATCTTGGATGCGTTCTCGTCCGAGATCATCTGCAGCAGCGTTGGCCCCATCTCCGGGTGGCCAGCTTGACAGGTAGCCGCATCATGTTCATGCTTTGTTACGTAAGTTCCCAATTTTCCTCTTCCATCTCCAATGGAGTAAACTTGTGCGGTCACTTTACCATAATTCTCACTCAAGGGGGTAATCATACACATGAATCAGAGAGACCTGATAGGTTATGGTCCAAATCCTCCCGTCGTTCAGTGGCCTAACGGCGCACGAATTGCCATCTCGGTGGTGGTGAACTACGAAGAGGGCTCCGAATACTCGTTGCTCGATGGCGACGCAACCCACGAAGTTAACAACGAGGTGCCATCACCGGTGCCACTTGATCAGCGAGACCTGGCCAACGAGTCCTTCTTCGAGTACGGCAGCAGGGTAGGGGTCTGGCGAGTTCTGAATATCCTAGACGAGTTCGAAGTGAAGTCGACCTTCTTTTGCTGCGCTCTCGCACTGGAGCGCAACCCACAACTAGGTCCAGAGTTAGTTCGCCGAGGACATGAGATTTTCGGGCACGGCTACCGCTGGGAGGAGCACTTCAAGATGGGCGAGGAGGAGGAGCGGGAGGCCATACGCAAGACTGTTGAGTCTTTGCAGCGCACGACGGGCGAGAGGCCTCTGGGTTGGTACACGCGCTACGCTCACGGCGAAAACACCCGACGACTGGTCATAGAGGAGGGCGGCTTCGAATACGACAGCATGGCGTACAACGACGACCTGCCTTACTACACACAGGCCGAGGGGCAGAAGTGGCTTGTCGTGCCGTATTCCCTGGAGACCAACGATACCCGGTTCTGGCGGGGCAATATGGTCAGTCCTGACGATTTCTACCTGACGCTCAAAAACACCTTCGACCTGCTGTATGCCGAGGGAGCTACGCACCCCAAGATGATGAACATCGGCCTACACTGTCGCATTATTGGACGCCCGTCTCGCGCTGCTGCCCTACGGCAGTTCTTTGAGTACACAAAAGGCTTCCCAAACGTCTGGTTCGCCAAGCGCATCGAGATCGCCCGCTGGTGGAAGGAGAAGTATCCTGCGTAGAATGAGTTTCTGGCTGTGCATGTCTTTATCGCTATTAGCCTGTCATATTTCACAAACAGGTTCCCACAGACCAGCAATACAGAAATTACTTCTCGATGGGAAAGCCTACTATGCTGCCCCACTCGGTCCAGGAGCCGTCGTAGATGCGCACGTTGCTCATGCCAAGAATGTGCTCCATGGCGAACCAGGTTAAGGTAGCTCGATGGCTAAGGCGGCAGTAGGCCACTATCTCGTCAGACATGTTCCCTGTTGCGCCTACGCCAGCGAATATCTCTCGCAGCCGTTCTGAGGGCAGAAACGTATCGTCTTCGTTGACCAGGTCCTTGTAGAAGAGGTGAACGGCCCCAGGTATGCGTCCGTGACGCTCCGCACCGTGGTCGATGGCACCTAGAAAATCTGGACTTACCCGGTCGCCCCTGTACTCCTCAGGAGAACGCGTATCGAGGAGCAGGCGGCCTGCCTGGCCCAGTTTCGCCCTGACGTCGTCGCGACCCATCCGGCTGGACTGGTCAGCAACAGGAGGCGGGTAATCGACAGGCGCGAAAGTCTGCACCTCAGACTCCAGGGGTCTTCCCTCTGCGTTCCAACGGGTCCGCGTGCCGTCCAGCAGGCGGATGTCCCTATGACCGGCCATGGTCATCGACCAAAAGGCGTAGGTGCCGTACTGCACAGGGTCGCCAATCAGAACGACGGTGGCGTCAGGGCCGACGCCGATGGCGCCTAGCCTCCCCGCCATCTCAGACGGCGTAGCGAACTCGCGGTCGGTGGCATGCCAGCAGGCCTCTTTCCAGTTCCACCATGCTGAACCAGGGATGTGACTCTTTCGATACTTTTCATCGGACGCTGACGACGAGACCTCGATTACCCTAACGTTGGGATCTTCAAGATGATCGGCCAGCCATTCGCAAGAAACCAGCTTGGACTCGCTGCTATTAGGACTCAAGAGTGTCCCCCATATCCTGCATAGCGCGGCGCACGTGCTCGTCTTCTATATGATGCGCGCCCTCCTGCTCTCTAAGCGCTGTGGCGCGGGCCACTACCTCTGCTTCGTCCGCGCCTTCCGGTAGCGGCGTTATCCAGGTGAGAAGCTCAACCAGCACGCCGTTGGGGTCCTTGAAGTACACCGATCGTTCGTAGCCTCGGTCAATTGGCCCCATGAACTTAACGCCATGGCTGGTCAAGTTCTCCACAGCGTCCTCAATGGTCCCCACCAGATTCAGCGCGACATGACCCATGTGACCTATGCCATCCTGCGCCTTCGGAAGCTCAAGGTCAGTGCCTTTGTTGATGACGAAGTAGGCTATGAATCCACCATTGCCAGCGTCGAAAAAGAGGTGCTGCATTCGGGGCTCATCCAGGTTGGGCTGGTCTAATACCAGTCGCATGCCCAGGACCTCGGTATAGAACTTGACCGTCTCATCGCGGTCCTGACCAATAATGGCTGGATGATTCACGCCTCTGGTCTTTATCGCCATAATCTACGCTCCATATCTGTTTTCTTCTTATGTGGAGAAAGGCTCCGAGCCTGAATGCCGCCAATTCTCCGATATTCTACGTCCGTTGCCGGTCAAAGATACCAACTGCCTAATGTCTAAGAAGAAAGGCCGTCAAAGAGGTCGGCTAGCTGAGTTCCAGATACAGCCGCGGGTTGAGCCAGCACAAAGGCCTCCGTCGACAAGGAGGCCTTTGCCTCCTCCACCGGTATGCGACTGAATATGTTGTTCTCCCCGAACTGGGTGCGATGGGCGTTAAGGGCGTCCCACTTGGCGTCGGCCACACCGCTCAGGTCCATGCGCACGTCCACTTTGTTGTCGTCCCAAAAATCAGCTGCCTCCTCCCACCCGTCCATTTCGGAGGTGTCCGCACCATACTTCTGCAGACTCTCCCGCATGGTCGCGAAGGACCGGTCAGTGAAAACTGTGTAGAACAGCCGAGACGCGCTCCACGGCTCCCCCTGGTCGGTATAGAGGGAAGGGTCCGATGCTGCTTTGAAGGCGTTCACGGTGTGGTGGTGGATGGCAATGTGGTCTGGGTGGCCATAGCCTCCAGAGGGGTCGAACGTAATGACCACGCCGGGCTTGAACTCCCGAATTATCCCTACCAGGTTAGCCACGACTTCGTCCGCACTCGCATTGCAGAGGGCGTTGGGGTGCTTGTTATCGTCGGTGCCCGCCATGCCGGAGTCGCGATAGTCCAGCAGCGTTAGCTCTGATATGCCCAGCGCGGCTGCAGCGTCTCGCAGTTCTTGCTCTCGGACCTCGCCCAGATTGGCGTGCGATGCTAGATTAGGGTCCGAAATCTCACCGATCTCGCCCCGAGTGGCGCAGACAAGCCTCACCCTGAAGCCTTCCTTGGCGTAGTGCGCCAGAGTGCCACCTGTGGCCGCTGACTCGTCATCAGGATGCGCAAATATTGCGAGCAAACCGGGTCTATCTGTTTGGCTCATTCGACCACCTATGGAAGGAATTTACGTAACTATGAATACCGCTGCATCCCATGATAACGGCATCTGTTTTAGTACACAAGCGCGTGTCTAACACAGTATATTCGCCGTAGAAAGACAGAATAATCTCTGGTTTCCTCAACAATAATTGTATAAGAAACTATATTATTACCAAAATACTTGCCTCCACAACTATAGTCAATATGGCCTGGTACTGCTAACATCGGTGGCGTTATGACAACAGCATCTGACGATCAGAGATTAGCCTCATGGAGGGCTTTCCTCCTCACTTACACAACTGTCTTACGCGAGCTGGAACAGGAAATGGTGGGCGAGCAGGACCTACCACTAACCTGGTACGACATCCTCGCCCACCTGGACAGCGCTCAACGTGGCGCCTTGCGTATGCAGGAGCTGGCAAAATCGGTGCTGCTGAGCCGTAGCGGTCTAACGCGCCTGGTGGACCGCATGGAGCAGGCCGGACTAGTGGAGCGGCATCCGTGCGAAGAGGACCGGCGAGGGACATACGCCGTCATCACCAACCGGGGGGAGGAGACTCTTTTCAGAGCCATGCCAGGTCACATCAACAGCATCAACGAGCATTTTCTGCGCTACCTGGACGTATTCGACGTCCAGGCTCTGCTTCGGGTGCTCACCAAGGTACTTGAAGGCGAGCGCGCCGCTAAGGAGCAGCAAGAAGAGCTGGTTGAAGGCTAAATCTTGATGCCTCGACGTGCATCGTAAAAGTTACGCGCAAATTCGCATTAAGCCTAATAGAATAACCTTGCCGGAGAATTTACATAAATGGCGGAAAAGCTACAACAAGGGGACAGGTTTCCCTCTTTATCCCTGAAATTAACCAACGGCAGCACCCTGGACTTCCCAGGTCAGATGCCCGGCCGTTACGTCGCGCTTCTCTTCTACAGAGGCCACTGGTGATCGTACTGCTCACGGCAGTTAGCCGCATACGAAGCGCTAAAGGACGAACTAAAG
>CAUZQF010000015.1:0-19197 GCA_963581905.1 Dehalococcoidia bacterium | reverse complement strand
GAAGAGATTGCAGGGCGCAGAGGCCAGCGGCAATCCATCATGTTGCGCCTGTCGCCCAGCGTAGACCCGCACACGCACGTCGCTACGACCACAGGCATCCTGGACAGCAAGTTCGGATTCTCTGTCGAGACCGGAGACGCGGCCAAGGCCATCAGGCAGGCGCTGGCAGCCAAGAACCTGGACCTTAGAGGCATTCACTTTCACCTGGGCTCTCCTATTTTCGAGTTGGAGCCATACACCCAGGGCATAGAGGTCATCTTGAATTTCCTCGCGCAGTTCAAAGAGGAAGGCCTTCAGCTAAAAGAGTTTAGTCCGGGCGGCGGGTTTGCCATCGGCTACGTTCGCAACGAGCTACCCCCACCTATTTCCGACTACGCTGAGGTGATCGCTGCAACCACGAAGAAGTTCTGCAAGGAGCTTGGCTTCGATCTCCCACAGCTTATTGTGGAGCCGGGACGATCAATCGTAGGACGAGCAGGCGTAGCTCTCTACACCGTCGGCGGCATCAAGGACATACCTACCGTGCGAAAATACGTCTCGCTGGATGGCGGTATGGGCGACAACATTCGGCCAGCAATATATGGTTCCGAGTACGAGGCTGTGTTGGCCAATCGAATGTCCGCAGAGCCAGAAGAAGTCGTCACACTAGCGGGCAAGTTCTGCGAGTCGGGCGACGTTCTGGTGCGTGACGTCAACTTGCCACGCATCGTTTCCGGCGACCTGATCGCCATTCCGTCTTCAGGAGCGTACGCGCCATCCATGGCCAGCAACTACAACCTCAACGCCAGACCTGCCATGGTGATAGTTAAGGACGGCAAAGCCGAACTCATCAGGCGCAGAGAGACTTTCGAGGACATGATGCACACCGATGTGTTTTAGATAGAGTTTTGGGGATGCATAATCAGGCATAGGACATTGGCGTATTCAGGCGATTTTCGACAAGCGTTTTGAAATTTTGAATAGCGTTTTCAGGAGCGATTTAGAGGGCTTTGGCAGTTGGCGTATTCAGGCGATCTTAGGCCAAGACTTGGTTGTGCCCATAAGGATTTAGGATGAGACTAGAAGGCAAGGTTGCGCTGATAAGCGGAGGTGCGCGGGGGCTCGGCGCGGAGGAGGCAGCGCTCTTTGTCAAAGAGGGTGCCAGCGTCGTGATCGCCGACATCCTGGTTGACGAGGGCAATCGGCTAGTGACGCAGCTAAGCCAGTCTGGCGGCAATACCAAGCTCGTGAAGCTGGATGCCACGCAAGAAGACGATTGGCGATCGGCGGTGGAAGCGACGGTCAGCAGCTTCGGCAGGCTGGATATCCTGGTAAACAACGCCGGTATATTCCAGCGCGCAACCGTTGAAAACACAACGGAAGAAGGCTGGGACCGCGTCATGGACATCAATGCCAAGGGCGTATTCTTAGGCACCAAAGTGGCCATACCCGCCATGCGAGCCAGCGGCGGCGGATCGATTATCAACATATCATCCGTAGCGGGACTCATCGGCAGTCGAATGGCGACAGCCTACAACGCCTCAAAGGGCGCCGTGCGGCTCCTCACAAAAACCACTGCCATTCAGTACGCCAAAGAGGGCATACGCTGCAACTCGGTGCACCCTGGCCTGACCGAAACCGAAATGGCCCGCGAGGTCTTCCCTGACGAAGATGATTACTCGACCAGCCGCAACCGTCCGCCGCTGGGCAGACTCGGCAGGCCCATCGACGTTGCATACGGCGTGCTCTTCCTGGCTTCTGACGAGTCGTCCTTCATGACAGGCAGCGAGCTGGTCATCGACGGCGGCAGCACGGCGCAGTAACATGGGCGCAACGTTCGGGCTATTTTGGCCTGAAACAGACGCTCAAGATGAAAATCCCGGTATGGAGGTCGCCCCATGAGTGAAATCATCTACCAGTCCGCCAAGAGCATTGCCCAGGACATCAGGGACAAGAAGGTGTCAGCCACGGAGGTCTTGGAGGCACATCTCGCGCGTATCGAAGAGGTCAACCCGGTGCTGAACGCTGTAGTGCAGATGGCCACCGACAGGGCGCGTTCAGAGGCCAAAAAGGCAGACGAGTCCCTGGCCCGCGGCGAAAGTCTTGGCCCGCTACACGGCGTACCTTTCACCCTAAAGGACTCCATAGACACCGAGGGCATCATCACCACCGGCGGCACACTGGGCAGGGCAAACTTCGTACCCGAAAAGGACGCGACTGTGGCGGCCCGACTCCGCGATGCCGGCGCAATCCTCATGGGCAAGACCAACACGCCTGAGCTAACACTGGCTGGCGAGACCAATAACCTGGTTTACGGCCAGACCAATAATCCCTTCGACGTGACGCGGACAACCGGCGGCAGCAGCGGCGGCGCGGGAGCCATCGTGACCACCGGCGGAGCACCTTTCGACATTGGCAGCGACACTGGAGGCAGCGTTCGTTATCCCACGCACTTCTGCGGCATCGCCGGAATCAAGCCAAACTCCGGTCGAGTACCCAGGACCGGCCACATCGTTCCGTACGGCATGGGCGCTGTAGACTCTCTGACGCAGAACGGCCCCATGGCGCGTTACGTGGAGGATTTGAGCCTTCTGCTGCCCATCATATCGGGGCCAGACTGGAAGGACCCTTACATAGTCCCAATGCCCCTAGGCGACCCTGCATCTGTGAAGATCAACGGCTTGCGAGTCTGTGTGTATATAGACAACGGCATCAGGACGCCGACACCGGAAACCATTGCCGCCGTGAACGCCGCAGCCAAAGCGCTATCCGACGCAGGTCTAGCGATTGCCGAAGACGTACCCAAGGTCATCGCGGAGAACCCCGACATTAGCAACAACCTTTCAGGTTCAGACGGGCGGGCATGGACACGCCGACTCCTGGCAAAATATGGCACCACGGAGATGCATCCATGGTTGGAACGACGCATGGCCAAAGCGACGGAGCTTTCCAGCAGCGAATACTCGGCCATGCTGGAGCAGGTCGACGCCTTCCGAAGCGACATGCTGTCCTTCATGGAAAATTACGACGTGATTGTTTGTCCCGTGGCAGCCTTTCCAGCGCTACCACATGAGGCGTCTTTGCTGGACGAAAACGTGCCTGGTATGAGCTACACCGGCACGTTTAACATCACAGGTTGGCCGGCAGCAGTGGTTCGCGGCGGCACATCCCCTGACGGCCTGCCCATCGGTGTACAGGTCGTTTCACGGCCATGGCGCGAGGACGTTGCGCTGGCTGTGTCTCAGCTTCTGGAGACGGCCCTTGGTGGATGGCAAAAGCCACCAAGGTGACAAGACCGCGCAGTCACAACTCACAAAAAAAGGGACCGATTCTGTAATCGGCCCCTTTTGATTAATTCCTCTTAGTATTAGGCTAAAGTATCGCTCCAGCCTCCTGGAAGCGGGCGATGTCGTCCCAGTCGTAGCCAAGCTCATCAATGAGAATGGCCTCCGTGTGCTGGCCTAACTCCGGCGCCTCTCTGCGAATGCTGGCAGGAGTCTCGCTGAAGGCCACCGGGAAATTGCACATCTGCACCGTTCCCAGCACCGGGTGATCGAAGTCAACTATGTAGTCGTTGGCAATGACCTGCACATCGTCTTTGAGGTCCGCCACCGTCTGCACCTTCGCGTATATGAATCCCAACTTGCGGAATATGGCGTCCCACTCCTTGAAGGTCTTCGTCGCAAACTGCTTGTCCAGAATCTCCACAAGCTCAGTCCCGTGATCGCCAACCTGTTCGGGATCGCCTAACACCGGGTCGTCCAGAAGGTAATCCAGGCCCATGGCCTTTACGAAGTCCTTCCAGTAGCGGGCAGGCTGCGGATTCATCATCTGGATCCACTCGCCGTCCTTGTCCTGATAGAGGTTGACCATAGGATTGCGGGGTTTCGTTCTTTCTACTACCGACGAGTATGCGCCGCCCAGCAAAGTCATTCCCACAAACAGGCCCTGAAGCCACATTGTGCTGCTAAGGTGCGATACCTCCACCTTTTGACCAATGCCTTCGCGGTCGCGGGCCATCAGCGCGCCCATGACACCCAGGCACAACGTAATGCCACCCATCTGGTCCGAAACTGCCGCTGCCACCCTGTTGGGAACTTCCGCGCCCGGAGGCGTAGCTGACATCATGAGACCAGCCCGAGCTTGGCCACAACCGTCCAGCGATGGCAGCTCGGCGTCTGGCCCCTTGGGACCGAAACCAGAGGCAGAGCCATAGACGAGCCTAGGGTTGATCTTCTTGAGGGTCTCGAAGTCCATGCCTAGCCTTTCGGCCACGCCGTTGCGGAAGTTTTCTATGAGTACGTCGGCGTCCTTGACCAGACGGTAGGCAATCTCTCTGCCCTCTTCCGTCTTCAGATCAATGGCAATGCCCCGCTTGTTGCGATTACAGGTCTCGAAGTAGGCGTTCCTGTCGCCCTCCAGCGTTACCATTTGATTATTGAACCTGGCCAGCGCACGGCCAACGTCACCGTCCAGCGCTTCGATTTTAATTACGTCTGCGCCCATATCGCCCAGCATGGAGGAGGCTACAGGTCCAAACTGCCACATGGTCCAGTCCAGAACTTTGATACCCTTGAGTGGTCCATTGGATTCCTCGGTCATTTGTCCTCCCAGTGCTAAATTGTCACTTTTCGAAATCGCCGACAGTTTAGCAGCATACTTCAGGCAAGCCAACTCAGGAATCTTTTATACGTTTACATGAGTATAGGACTCCAATTAGCGACCTGATTCACATTCAAGCAAGGGACGGTACAGGACGACTCTGTTTTGAACAACGATCAACCGAATGCCAGTCCGCAGGGAAGCGACCAGTCGCCGGGATGGAATAGGCGGACCTACGCCACCTGGTTCTTGATCGCGATCAACCTTCTGGTGTGGATCGCCATGGAAGCCAACGGCGGCTCAGAGGACCCGGAAGTCCTGTTGAATTTCGGCGCAATGTTTGGGCCATTCATAGCCGGCGGAGAATACTGGCGGCTCTTCACCTCCATGTTCCTGCACATCGGCAAGATGCACCTAATCTTCAATGGCTTGGGCCTGCTGATATTCGGAAAGATGGCGGAGCGAATATTCGGCCTGTACAGATTCGTTATCTTATACCTGCTCGCAGGGCTGGCAGGTAGCGTTGCCAGCTTTGCTTTCAACGACGCGGTCGTTGGCGCGGGTGCCAGTGGCGCTATCATGGGGATTCTGGGTGCGGTGGCAGCGTTCTACTTCATCCGACGAAACACGCTGGGCGAAGGAGAAAGGCAAAACTTCAAGGGACTCTTAATCATTGCCGGAATCAACGTCATACTTGGGTTCACGATCCAGGGAATCGATAACTGGGCACACATGGGCGGCTTGGCCGGAGGCTTCGTCATTGGGATGGTCCTGGCACCCAATTACCAAAGGGTTTCCGGCGGCATCCTTGGCAGTTCATTCAGGATTGTAGATACCAATTCGTTATACAAGCGCTGGTGGGTAGTGCCCCTGGCGCTGGTGGTCCTGGCGGTGGGCGTCAGAGTGGCTACGGCACTGGCGTCTGACGAAACACAGGCGCACTCCCACGTCATGCAGGCAGAACGGCTCTTAGATGAGCAGCAATACATGGAGGCCTTGGACGAAATATCAATTGCTTTCGAATTGGATGGGCTAAGTGGTTACGCCTACTACGTCCGCGGAAAGATCATGGCGGAGCAGGGTAACACACCGCAGGCGATACGTGACTTCGGCTCTTCCTTGAGGCTGGGACTGGATTCAGAGACGAGAACCGATGCCATAGGAACTATGATCAACCTTAGAAGCGGACGCAGAGGCCACTAGTCTCTGAAGCGCTGGCCTACCTCAGCGTGTTCAAGCAGGCGGCCGTCGCGGATTTCCATAACCTCGTCAGCCATGGAGAGCAGCGTCGAGTCGTGAGTGGCAGCCACCACGCTAATTCCCTGCTTGACCACCATCTCTTTGAACAATCCAAATATGGAATGGGCGTTGTTGGAGTCCAGCTCTCCAGTGGGCTCATCCGCTAGAATCACTGACGGCCTGATGACGATAGCCCGGGCAATGGCAACCCGCTGCTGCTCTCCACCTGACAGCTCGTAAGGCCTGTGCTTGGCGCGATCCCAGAGGCCCACGATCTCCAGCGCCTCCCTGGTGCGCTCTTCCCGCTCGCCGGTGCCAACGCCGGATATGCGTAGCGGCAACTCCACGTTTTCCATGGCGGACAGTAGCGGCAGCAGGCCAAAGGACTGAAACACGAACCCGATTCGATGCCTGCGAAGGTCCGTCAGATCGTCCTCACTCATAGTAGCCAGGTCGCGCTCATCGAAAAGCACCTGTCCTGCGGATGGCTTGTCCAGCCCTGCCATGATATTCAGCAACGTGGTCTTGCCTGAGCCTGATCGACCAACGACAGCCAGGAACTGCCCTGGGAAAACGTTGAGGTTGATTTCGCGTAAGGCGTGTACCTCCTCCGAACCCAGCCTGTAGGTCCGCGAGAGGTCCACAGCAGCCAGTAGCCTCTGTGCTCTTACCAAATCACCGCTCCACACTCTCTGAAATAGATGTCCCGCCAAATTAATCGCCCGGAACAATCGTTACCTTGCCGTCTTCAATTCTCAGGCGCGCACGGTCCCCTATGCTTAGCTCGTCAAGCACATCCCTGGGAATCTGAACACGGCCGCTTCCGTCGACCAGGATGAACTCCTCCAAGGGCTTTTCCGTGTCCGGCACGCTGGACAATCGCTGGAAGGTAACCTTGCGCCTGATCTCTGTGGCCATCTTGCCGTCTCGTATCATGACCACCCGCCCGACCTTGTAGGCGATGTCTGGATCGTGGGTGACAATGAGAATTGTCGTACCCATCTCCTGGTTAATGGAGCCGAACAGGTCCAGAATTTCGGCGGCGGTGTTATCGTCCAGTTCGCCTGTAGGCTCGTCGGCCAGCAGCAGGGGAGGGTTGTTCGCCAGAGCGATTGCGATTGCGACACGCTGCTGCTCCCCTCCCGATAGCTTCTCTGGTGTGTGGTCCATGCGATGGCCAAGGCCCACCAGCTCGATCAGCTCTTCGGCACGCCTTTGGCGGTCACCCGCCGCTGTGTTGGTCAGCATCATGGGCAGCGCCACGTTCTCCAGAGCAGTCAGGTAGGGGAACATGTTCCGACTCGTCTGCTGCCAGATAAAGCCGACCTCTTCCCTGCGGTAGATCTCAACCTCTTTCCCCGTCATTCTGAGCAGGTCCTTGTTACCCACGGTCACCCGGCCAGCCGACGGCGCATCGTATCCGGCCAGGATGTTAAGGAGTGTGCTCTTGCCGCTACCGCTGGCCCCTACAATGGCGATTAACTCGCCGTGCTGAACGCTGAGGTCCAGACCACGCAACGCCACGACTTCCAGATCGGCGATCTTGTATATCTTGAACAGGTCCTCACAGCGAATGTAAGGTCCTGCTTCAGCGTTGCTCATGCAATCTCCAGCAGATGACGACGTAGATAACCCATGATACCCGCATATTCGTGCTGGTCACAATACGACCCTATCGCCTGGACGGATTGCCGCTAATATTTGGGAGAATGGCTTACCTGCCACTTGGCCATCGTGCTAAGCTAGTCCAAAGATGAAAAAATTAATCGTGTAATGCTATTCTATTCTAGGGAACATGGGCATGATTGAAAGCCGTAATGGCCTCAGGTTCCATGCCGGATTTATTGATAGGTGGAGCAGATAATAGATGGATTTCAGGCTGACCAAAGAGCAGGAACAGTTAGTTGAAAAGGCAAAGTGGCTGGCAGAGGAAAAGCTGGCACCCAGAGCACAGCACTATGACAAGACAGCCACCCACCCCAAAGATAGCTGGAAAGACATCTGGGACAACGGCCTATTAGGTATAGCCATTCCAAAGGAGTTCGGCGGCCTAGGTCTGGATATGCTCTCTTACGTCCTGGTAGTGGAGACTCTTACCCAGGGCTGCACCAGCACCGGTATGACTGTACATATGCACTCAGTGGTCCAGAGGTTCATCAGCGAATTAGGCACTCAAGAACAGAAGAAGAAGTTCTTTGCCGAGGTCATCGAGGACGGTCGTGTATTCGGCAGTTGGGGCAGCGAGCCCGCACGACGAGGAGGAACGGGCACAGCAGACTCGATTGTGTCCAAGCGCGATGGCGGATACTACCTCAACGGACGCAAGCATTTCTGCACCATGGCCGGCGCTACCCGACGCAGCATCGTGCACTCGACCATGAAGGACATGGATGCCGTAAGCGGCTACATATTGGCCATCCCCTCTGAGGACGATCCTGGCCAGACGATTATTGGCGAGTGGGACACCCTGGGCATGCGCGCGACGATCAGTCCCAGCGTTAGCTTTGAAGATTGCGAATTGGATGAAGACGAAATCCTAGGCACTCCAGGCAGAGGTGACAAGCTAGGCATCGGCCAGAGCTTTGGCCTGGGTTACGCATCTGTCTACCTCGGCGCGGCACAGATGGCCCTGGATTTTGTAAAAGACTACTCTCGCAACACCCGCTTCGACCCAGATCCAAATCCCATGTCGCACACGCTGCCGGTGCAGGGTCGTGTTACCGAAATGACCATGGCTCTAGAGGGCGCACGGCTTTCCATCTACAGAGCCGCGAGCCTGTGGGAAGAGTCCAACCCCTTCGAGAGGGCAGTGCTTTCGGCCAAGGCGAAGTACCTGGCCACAGAGGCTGCGCTAATGGTCACCGAGAAGGCCATCCAGACGGTGGGTGGACGCAGCGCCCACGCCAGCAACCCATTAGGTCGTGTATTCCGAGACGTTCGCACCTGCACGTTAATGCCTCCGAACAGCGACAGGCAGATGGAAATCATCGGTAGGGCAGAGATGGGCGTGGACAGCGAAGGCGACGAAATGCTCTCTCGCCTAACCCACTTCGTCTCCTGATTTTAAGTGGGTTATGCCAATGTCGGTGGCTGGCAGAGGCAACTGGGGTACACTTCAATACTTCTGGCCAGAACTTTTGGTTTTTTAAGTGGGTTATGCTGAGGCCAACGGCTGGTATATGAAATCGCGGTGCATTTCAAATTTTCCAGTGAGACCTTTTAGTTTGGCGAGAGGTTATGCTAATACCCTTAAGGGCAAAGAAAATCAACGGTGCAGACCAGTAACCTTGGCAGCGCATTTTGCCAGAGCAGCCTTCAGGCCTTACCACTGCATGACTCGTTAGGGAATAAGACTGCCCCCGAATTCAAAATTAACCGG
Organism: Dehalococcoidia bacterium; assembly: GCA_963581905.1. Lineage (GTDB taxonomy): Bacteria > Chloroflexota > Dehalococcoidia > Lucifugimonadales > JADFKI01 > Casp-Chloro-G4. The sequence continues at coordinate 9,998 of CAUZQF010000015.1, read as the reverse complement.
GGTGGGTTGCTATGGAGCCGAAGGTCTTAGATGACACCTTGTCGCTAAATGACAGCTCGGCCGATATGTTCACCTTGTTGGCCTCAATCTCAATGCCAAGCCCCTCAGCAACTCGCACCTGATAGGCGTATAGAGCGGTGATGTGCACAATATCGATGACATCTCCGTCAGTCCAGCCCGCTTCCAGGAGCGCGTCGACGTTGGCCTGACTCATGCTAGACGGGCTGATCGTGAGGAACTCCGCGAACTCCAGCATAGCCTCCTGCTTGGGCGTCAGTTCCGCATGGCGATAGTCCTCTCCCAACTGCTGGGCGATCTTGGACTCTGGGGCCTCTTTACGCAGAGCCTCTGCGTGGGAGACCGTTCAATATACGCACTCGTTAATGCCCGACACCACCGCAGCAATCATCTGCCGCTCTGCCCCGGTGAGTCCGGATTCGGTCTGCATTATGATCCTCGAATGCGACTCTATGGACTTCATGACATGCGGCCGAGCAGCATTTACTGCCAGCACGTTGGGTAGCATTCCTCGTTTTTCGAATACCTTATCGTAGGCCTCCCTGATTTCACCTTCGGAGTCTACGTACTTCACAGTTTTAATATATGCCAATGGTCTCTCCTATGATCTTGGATGGCGCGATGATAGCCGACGGTATGGTATTTGCCAATTAGGCGGGCATAGTAGGGGAAGCCTTGACACAAATGGCAGTTATGAGAAGATACCCCCCAACACAAAAGGAGACGTGACACTTTGGCAATCATTCGACTTTACACTGGCGACGATGGCGAAACACACATGGAGGAGCTAGACCCCGCAGATCATCCAGAGCTTACAGAACTGCATGAGGCAAAGGGTGTTCGATTCCGGGTCACTCCAGCAGGGAACTTTAGCGACTGGCATAGGGCCCCTCGACGTCAGTACGTGATCAACCTTTCAGGTGAGGTCGAGATTGGCCTCAAAGACGGCACTACACATCGGTTCGGGCCTGGCCACGTAACCCTTGCAGAGGACACCACGGGCAACGGCCACACTACCAGGGTAGTGGGCGACGGGCCTCGCTTCTCGGCAACAGTGACGCTGGAAGACTAAGGCGCGGCCTTCGCTGAATAGACCAACAAGGAGACGCAATATGCCACTTCAGGTAAGAGACTTCGAACCGGGAGAAAGGCCGTACAGCTCAGCTCGGGAATTGCCAGACACCCTGCATGAGCTGTTCCAGGGTATGCTCGACACCGGCACACGCCTGGTTGCCGAAGAGTTTAAAGGCGTTACGGAGACTGGCTCGCCGGAGTCCGGCCTGTTTTCTTTGGATGACCTCGGGATACCAAGCACCGATGTAAACGCTGCCGCCAAGCATTTTCTAGCATGCCTGAACACCGACCAGAGGGAAAGCGCCCTGTTTCCCATCGACAGCGATGTCTGGAGACGCTGGAGCAACGTGCACCCTTATTTGATGCGGCACGGCGCTTTCCTTGATGACCTATCTCAGTCGCAAAAAGACTTGGCTATGACTCTGATGCGCGAAAGTCTAAGTCCTGAAGGGTTCAAAACGGCACGGGACATCATGCGGCTAAACGAGTCCATCCTCGAAATTACGAGGCAAGGCGAAGAGTACGGTGAATGGCTTTACTGGATAAGTATATTGGGCGATCCGTCAGCCAATCAGCCATGGGGTTGGCAGATAGACGGTCATCACTTGATCATAAATTACTTCGTTCTGGGTGGCCAAATAGTTGCTACGCCTACCTTCATGGGCTCAGAGCCTGTAGCCGTGGACATTGGGAAATACGCCGGGACGCGAGTGTTCCAGGCCGAAGAGGAGACAGGGCTAGCGCTGGGCATGTCGTTCACTCCGGAACAGCGAATAAAGGCCACCATATCCGAAACTATGCCGGGCGAGGTGTTTACCACGGCATATCGGGACAACTTCGAAATGCGCTACGAAGGCATACTTTACGATGAGCTTTCCAGCGATCAGCAAAACATGGTTTTGGCCATCGCGGAGACCTACGTTGGCAGGGTGCCGGAAGCGCACGCAAAGACAAAGATGGCGGAGATCCGGACGCACTTCGACAGGACCTACATCGCGTGGATCGGTGGCTTTAACGAAGATAGCGTCTTCTATTACAGGATACACAGCCCGGTAGTGCTGATAGAGTTCGACCACCAGAGCGGCATTGCCCTGCACCATGCGGAAGCTAGCCGAAACCACATACACACCGTGATTCGCACGCCAAACGGCAACGACTACGGCAAGGACCTGCTGCGCCAACACCGCGAGCAACATCTCCATAGCGGCGCGTAGCAGAAGACGGCGACACCATTTACATCGTGACCCCGAAATGATTTAGGACGAAGGGAAAGTGAAATGACGCTAAAGCTAACGAATTTCAAGCCTCGTAATCGAATAGTCAGCTCCGGCAGGGCCTTGCCGGAAGACCTGCCTGAACGGTTCACGACGATGATGGAAAACGCCGAACGTCTGATAGGCGCGGATTTCAAAGGCGTCACTAGCGAGAGCGCACCTGAGTCCGGTCTGTATTCCATTAACGACAAGGGCACATCCAACGCTGGCGTCACGCAAGCTGCAAAGTCCTTCTTGGCCTCCCTCAGCGCAGACCAGAGAGAGAGCACTCTGTTCTCTGTGGACAGCGACGCGTGGAGGCGCTGGAGCAACATCCATCCCTACCTGATGCGCCACGGCACCTTCATGGACGAGCTGGCCGAATCGCAGAAGGACCTGGGCATGGCGCTGCTTCGGGAGAGCCTTAGTCCGCAAGGATTCGAGACGGCCCAGGACATCATGAGGCTTAACGAATCTATCTTGGAGATCACAGGGAAAGACGACGAGTACGGTGAGTGGCTCTACTGGCTCAGCATCATGGGAGAGCCCTCTGACACGCAGCCGTGGGGTTGGCAGATTGACGGGCACCACCTGATCATCAACTACTTCGTCCTCGACGGCCAGATCGTCGCCACGCCCACCTTCATGGGCTCGGAGCCTGTCGCGGTAGACACAGGCAAGTACGCGGGCACTCGCGTGTTCCAGGCTGAGGAGGAGAACGGTCTTGCCCTGGGCATGTCCTTTACTCCTGAGCAGCGTGTGAAGGCGACTATTGCAGAAGAAATGCCTGGGGATGTTTTCACAACGGCATTTCGCGACAACTTCGAGATGCGGTACGAGGGCATTCGCTACGACGAGCTCAACAGTGAACAGCAGAGTCATGTGCTGACCATCGTTGATATTTACTTGGGCCGAATGCCAGAGGCTCATGCCAAGGCTAAGATGGCGGAGGGCAAGGCGCACCTGGACAGGACTCACATTGGGTGGATTGGCGGCTTTAACGAAGATAGCGTCTTTTATTACAGAGTCCACAGCCCGGTGGTGCTAATCGAGTTCGACCATCAGCGAGGCATCGCGCTGGAAGACGACGAGCCAACAAGGAACCACATTCATACGGTGATGCGGACTCCAAACGGTAACGACTATGGCAAGGACCTGCTACGTCAGCACAGGGAGCAGCATCACAGGAACGCGGCCTAGGAAAGCGACGCCAATTTGGAATGCGCCAAGCTTAAGGCCGTAATATAGGCGTCCGCCAAACCCCACGCCCTCTGCCTATATACATAAATTCCAAAATTAAAGCTCGCCGAGGCGGAGGATGCGCTGCAAGGAAATTCGACGGATGAACCAGATCATTCCGAGGATGATCAGCGTGAACACAAAGATCATGAAGCCGTAAGTAATGGCCAGCGTTGTCCAGTTAATCTCCAGCACGAAAGGCGGGAGTACCTGAGTGCCCTGGTCGTTGTGACTGAGGAACGGCATAATTATCGAGCCTAGCCTGCGGCCCATTTCTGCACCCAACGCGATTCCTGCGCCGATAACAAAGGCCTGCTCCACCCACACCAGCGTCACCAGCTGGCGCATGGAGAAACCTATGGTCCTCATGAGTCCGAACTCCATCTCCCTATCCCTAAAAGAGCCGTAGGCATGGACCAGAAAACCCAGGCAGCTCAGAATCAGCACCGCTCCGAACGCCATGAACAGCAGGGCGCGCCAGCCAGCCTCAACCAGCGGGTCCACCAGCGAGTCCCCTAGCGATTGAACGCGATCATGGATTATTCGACTGCGGAAGGGAACGTCGGTGTCTCTCAGTAAATCGACCAGCTCCTGTCTGTCTGGCCCATTGGAACTGGTCGACATCCACACCTCGTTCGGCTTCACCTCTGCAGAGGCAGTCTCCAGGTTCGTATAGCGGACCACAGATGCCAGGTCTGAAATCAGGAAGCGTCTGTTGATGGTATCCAGCGTCGGGAAGTAGTCGATGACGTTCGTGATCTTGATAGGCACCCGGTGCCCCGAAACCGAGACCTGGAACTCCTCACCAACCTTGTGGCCCGTGTCTTTCAGGAAGGAACTGCTTGCCAACACCGGCAGCGGGTTGACCTCCGGCCCATGAAATAGGCCTCGCCCTGTGAGCGGCGCTCCCTCCGACCAGACGAACAGTACTGAACCCGAATCGCCTTTATAGCTCACAACAGAATCCTGAAGAACGTCTGTTATCGACTCTCTGGCACCCCTTAGCACAGACCATGAGTTCACATCATCGAAGGTCTCAATTACTGTGACCTCTCCAGAATTGTTCTTGGCCCATATCTCATCGATGGTCACCGAGCCAGAGCGCAACCTTCCTCTGCTATCCGTATCGTGAATAGTTGCGGAGACCAGTGTCAGGGGAAGCTGCGGCTGTAGTGGTCTCTGGCGTGCGAAGCGACTGGTCCTCGACAAGGGGCGTTCCATGTTCTGCCAACCGGTCGTATTTAGAGCGCCCATGCCGTAGGAGAAATAGCGGTCGTTTGCGTCTTTTAAACGCAGCGTGACGACTACGGTGGAGTGGGGTCTGTCAGAGAGAGTCCTTACGCCGATCAGGACAGCGTCGCCAGGGATTGCCAGTCCTTGCGGAGGCCGAGGCTGTTCCAGCGACGAAAGTAGGTCCGGCATCGAATCGGTGGAGAAGTCAGAGCGAAACCAGCCAATTTCGTTCAGCACTGGACCATCAACGGCCATCATGGTATAGCTGTCCCCTAATATCCTGGACAGGTCGGTCCCGAAAGCCCGAAGTACCGGGCTCACCTGGTCGACCGCCGGCATGCTTTTGTAGCTCTCCACCAGAGGAATGCTGTCCCCCTGGGTATTCAGGGTAAGGCCCTCCACACGGATGTCGGCACCCGTCGAATACAGAGCCTGCTCCTGAAAACTTCGCTCCAGTGTCCCGCCGAAGCTTGCTGCGAATATGCCAAGCCCAGACATCAGAATTAGCAGGAGCGACATTCGGGCGTAATGAGTGGGGTTCCGGGCCATCTGCCACATTCCCATGGAGTAGCCTACCGGCGCGCGGAGAGCGAGAGCCGTAAACAGGAGAAAGACGGCACCCAGCGGAAACGGAACAATAAACGCGCCACCGCTCGAAGTTACGTTGACCAGCACGACGCCAGCCACGAGGCTAGGCGATACGGCTATCTGTGCCATAGAGAACGACAAGAAGTCCACCGCTGGCGCGTCCCAACTTATCAGACTGATCACAATGACAAGCAAGGCCTGCGCTGCCAGACCGACAACGCGACGCCGCCTTGTCCTAGCTCTTTCCGTGCCCCAATAGAGGCCACCCAAAACAGCAATGGCCACCACTCCATATACCCAGCCGAAGCCAGTTCCGGACAGCACTCCGCGATAGAGCATCGTCGCCAACTGAAGCACGACAACCGTTCCCACAACCAGGTTCATGAGGGACGGAGACTCGCCGCTGATGTAGCGAATGGCTAAGGGGAAGAGCCTCAGCAAGACCAGCGCAAACGCCACCAAGATAACGGCCGGCACCGCGAGAAGGATCTGGTTTACGGCAACTTCTCCAAATATGCCAGTGGCCACAATAGAGCCCTGCTGAGTCAATTGCCTGAATAGAAACAGGCTGATGACCAGCAGCATTATGTCCAGATAATATCTCTGAAAGAAGGGCTGCGAGCCGGGTCGCGCAGACTCTTGCCTGTGACGAGTTACGCTTATGTGGGACGCCTGCACCGCCGGAACTATCAGCGCGGCGAAGCTCAGGAGTCCTCCCAAAGCAGCCATCAGATAGGCACCAGTGGAGACGCTTACCGTGAGGCTGCCGACGTCCGCCAGACCTGAGAACGCTGGCGTAAATCCCAAGGCGCTGATCACAGCCGCCGCCAGCAGTGGCGCAGCGATTATGGCTACGCCAGATATGGGCGCTCCCTCCAGAACAAAGACGATAAGAATTTGCGCAGACGTCGCTCCCCGGCTCCGCATTAGCGCAATCTCACCGCGCTGCTGCTCCACAAGCAGGGATGACAGCGTCACCACGTAGTAGAGGATTACTACGGCAATCAGCACCATGATTATGAACATGGGTATCTTGCTGAAGAAAAGACGCTGGTCGTATTCGGCCAGTGCCTCGTCCAGTTCTGTGATCTGACGATAGCTAAAAAGGTTGCTGGTCAACCTCCTGTGCATGGTAGTTATTTGCCGGTGCGCCAGCGTGGTGTTCGAGGCATCTAGCTTGTCGGTATCAACCTTCAGCAACCAGATGTAGGTTGAGTCCATGTCAGGGAAGGCCTGACCCAGCACATCAAAAAAGGCGACGTCGGATATGAAAAAGGGCACCGTCCTGAAAGAGCCACCGGAAGTCGCGTTCCTCACCAGTGCGTCATCCATGTGCCAGAATTCGTCCTGAGGCTCGTTCCGTTCGAAGAGACCCGTGATTACAACATGCAGGTACGGCGTGCGATCAGTCCAGTGAGGTACTGCCGCGATGACATCCCCAACGCCCACACCAAAGGCCGCCGCATCCTCGGCAGGGACTATAACCTCCAGGGTCAGCGGTTCGCCGGGGACGTTGATGGGGTAGGAGTCGGACGTCCTGCCGCCGTCCTCTGGCAACACCGTGATGTGGTCCAGCAGATTCGGTAGGAAGGTAAAATAGGACCTGGAGTTATCCTGACCAGCCGTTGCCTCTTCGCCGGCGTCCGCTGCGAAAAAGGTTGCTGATCTTGTCGCATTTTCCCGACCGCGCAAGAACCAGTCGACCCGATTATCGACTTGGTTGTATATTTTGTCTTCGACCTTTCGGAACTCTACTAATGTAGTAGGGCCACGATCAGCCTTTACCAGGATGTTCTTCTCATTGGTGGTGAGAGCGTTCAGGGTGTTATCCAGCGCCAGCTCACGCAGAGCATCGAAGTAGACCACCGTCCCCGCCATCACTGTGCAGGCCAGCACAACGCCAACAATCACTGTCGATAACAGACGCCATTGAGCGAGGCTCCTCTTGGCCACCATTGGCCAAGCCCTGACTATTTTTGTGAGAATTTCTGGCATATGTAAATCAAGCTTGCGGCGCTACGGGGCCGGCAAGTTCAGTCGCCCCCCATTCTGGCTATGGTTTGCAGATTGACGCGGCGCATGCTCCTGGTGAGGCGGTAGATTGAAATCAGGAATATGCCAATTAATGCGGCGTAAATCGGCAACAGAAAACTCAAGTCCGTCTGCAATATGAATGGAGGAATCACCTCCAGGCCGTCCTGTGTAACGGCTACGGAAGACACCATCAGTTCGCTCATGACCCAGCCGGTGACGGTGCCAAGGGTGAGTCCGATAACCACAATGACGAGATGTTCCATTGTGATCATGCTGGTCATTTGGCTTCGCGAAAGGCCAAGGGACTGAAGAAAACCCATCTCGCTTCGACTTCTCTCCGCGAAGGCCAGCAGGTATGTAACGTAGCCCAGGCCCGCCGTGAAGATTATCACAATTGCAGCCAGCAGCACCATTGCCTGCCAACCGGCGGTAATGAGTGGATCGAGCCTTAGCTCCTCCATCTGCATTTCCTTGTCACTGACTCCACCTTGGCCTACCATTCGCACAACGATGTTACGAACCGCATCTCCTGCCGCAGGCGCCTGGCTGACATACATCTCATTCGGAATCGTCTGGGAGTCGATGCTGAGCATATTTATATGCGCAATCAAGGTCTCCATGTCCGCGATGATGAAACCGGAACCTCTGGGATTCAGTGTAGGAAAGTAATCTACGACGTCCTGCACAACAATAGGAATAAACCTGTTCTTGATTTGAATTATGATGGGATCGCCCAACAAGGTCCCCGTCGTTTCCATGAACGACGAGCTGGCCACAATCGGAACGGGGCCGCCCCCCGGACTTCTGTACATTCCCCTGATTCCATTATCCGTGTCTTTCCCGAAGCGGAACACACCAGACCTCTCACCAAATAAGGCATCTTCATCAGACGCGTGAATGGTGTCTATGGATATTGATGAAGTCGCCAATGCAAGCCAGGGCGTTCGATTGTCCTCGAAGTCCTCGATGACGAATACCTCGCCGTGGGAATCCAGGACATGAATATCGTCAAAAGCGATGGCTCCAGGAGTACCTGTAGGTCCGAAAACTGGCTCAAAAATTTGGACGGAAACCAGCTCAAGTGGTGACACTAATCTGGAAGACACAGGCCCGTCGATCCGATGCCACTCCGGCCCACCTACCTCTCCCAACGAGATGGTCTCTGTGGTGCCAAAAGCATCCCGCACAACTGCCCATACGAACACATTGGGAAGCCTGAACTCCGGTTTCACAAAGAGACCTATCTCAACAGATTCATCAGGCAACTCAATTGGCGAGTTTATGGTGACAGGCAGCAGCGCTCTCATGACTTCGGGCAAGGTATGCTCCGAGAAGTCATCCCGATACCACGCGAAGTACTGAAATTCCCGGGCGTCCACTCCCAGCACCTGGAATCCCAGGCCAGAGTAGTTGGCTCCGAATATCCCTGACTCCCTGACTCCTAGTGATACGTCTCTCACACCGGGCATAAGTGCGTACCTAGCCTTCAAGGCCTCTGGCCCTCCCGAAATTCGAGCAGGAATTCCTGTGACCCGAATGTCGGCCACCGTGTCGTACAGCACTCGTTCCTGATAGCTTCTGTTCAGGGTGCCGCCTACAGTGGTGGCCAGCACACCAAGCCCAGTTATCATTACCAGCAGGAGAACGAGCCAGCTATATTGAAGCGGGTTTCTGGCCATATGCCACAGCCCCATGGTGACCCAAATAGGCGAATTTATAGAAAGCCTTTTTAGGATTAAGTGGAGAACCTGCGAAGGCACAACAGCCATTAGACCTATGGAAGGTGCAAATCCCAACGAGCCAACCTGAGGGGTTTCGAGCCACATAACCAGTGAGACCAGCAGCGCTTGTGAGACGATGCCGATCGACCTGGACAGGTTGCTTGAAGCCTTATGATTTAGCCAATAGACTCCGCCAATGGAGCCGGCAAGCAACATGACTGGCAGGCTGCCGACAGGGTCTCCCGTTCGAAAGCCGTTCGATGCCAAGGCCACAACCATCGAGACCGAACTGGCCCAGACGAGCAGATGCATCAGAGCAGGCGATTCGCCGCTTACGTATCGCACAACCAGAGGGAAGAATCGCATGAACAGCAGAGCAACCAGGGTCAGCATGAGAACCGGAGCCAGCAGCAGAGCTTCGTTTACCTCGATGTCCTTGAACAGTCCACCAGAGATAAGCTGCCCTCTGGCATTAAGCTCGCAGAAGACCAGGCCTCCCAGCACCAGCAGTAGGGCATCCAAATAGTAGCGCTGGAAAGCCGGCACCAGAGGCGGTCGTGACGACCGTAGCTGGTGAATAATGAGCCCTGCTCTCGCACCTATCACGCCAGGTACGACGTAGATAGCCAGGCTTAAGACCCCCACCGCACCAGCCACTAGAAACGGGGTTAGCTTTAGCTCGACCGGAAGCATGTCCCCGCCAGTGATGTCCGTAAAATAGGGCAGCTTCCCCGACAAGGCGATCAGCCCCATGGCGAGGAACGGCGCCAACAAGACGGCGATAACCGTCAGCGCCACACCCTCTAGCGCATAAATCTTTACCAGGTAAAGGGTAGTG
>CAUZQF010000014.1:0-20628 GCA_963581905.1 Dehalococcoidia bacterium | reverse complement strand
CACAGGTCGGCCGCTTCGCGAAACCACCGGATATATGAAAGAGGTTATGGCGGTGGCCACGGCGATGATAGGGTAAATGAACGCGCTAATGACTCCGTGGTCTGCGCCAATCTTGGTCATGGCTAGGGAGAACTCCCCCATCTGCGGCATACCTACGCCCACATTCAGTGAAGTAGTGCCGTCGTGGCCAGCAATGAATGTCCCTATAGTGTCGGCAACTATCTTGCCTACCAGGAAGACCGCCGAGACGATGAGGGCAGGCCAGATGAACTCCTTAACAAGGGCCAAGTCAATTAGCATGCCGATGGAAACGAAAAACAGCGCCGCGAAAATATCACGCACGGGCGCCATGGTCAACTTTAGTTCCTCAATATGCTCGCTGTCTCCCAGCACGGACCCGATGATGAAGGCACCGGCTGCTGCGGAGATGCCCAGGCTCTCTGCCACCAGACCCAGGCCGAAGCAGAGGGCAAGGCTTACTATGAGCAGCGTTTCCTTGGAGTGAAACCGTGCTACGAAATTGATAAGTCGGGGCGCGAGAAGTCCACCGAGGAATATGGCGGACACAAAGAAGACCGATAGCTTGCCCAGAAGCGAAAACACGTCGCCCATGCTGGCCGTGCCTGTTATGGCGACGCCGGAGAGCACGCTGAGCAGCAGCACTGCGGCAAAGTCCTCTACCAGAAGTATGCCCACGATGATCTGTCCCTGCGTCGTCATCAGCAAGCCCCGGTCCCGCAGCATCTTCACGATGATCGCGGAGCTGCTGATGGACAGAGCGCCACCTAAGAAGATGGCTTCGGTCGTGCTCCAGCCCAGGACCATGGCTATCTCGTAGCCCAGGGCGATCATGAAAATGATTTCGATGGTGCCGATGAGAATGATCCGCAGTCCCATCTGGCGTATCCTGTGCCAGCCAAAGTCCAGACCCAGTGCAAAAAGCAGCAGGACCAGCCCGAGGTCTGCCAGGAGGCGAATGCTTTCGATGTTGCTGATCGGCGCCTGTATTCCGAGCACCGGTAACGTGAAGGGGCCTACTATGAGGCCAGCTATCAAATAACCCAAAACCGGTGGCTGATTGAGCCGCCTGAACAGTATTATGGCCACTCCGGCCACTGCCATGATGATGGCAAAGTCTCTAACTAGGGTAAATTCTCCCGCCTGAACAATCTCTGGCATCCTTACCTCAACCATACTTATCGTGAGATTCATTAAACCGGTGAATGCAGATTCAGTTAAAGGTAGAATCAGGTCTTGTCTAAGATTTCTTTCTTTTTTGTATAGAGGGCGAAGGGCGTGGGACAAGCATACGTGGTTAGTTTTGCGCAGCGGGCTGAGGTCTGAAGGCTGAGTGCCGAGTGCGTTTGCAGGACTATCTCTATGGCACCTGCCACACTCCGCGAAGACGAAGCACTATTGCAATCGTCACCACAATTCCGACGATGCCGTTGATGGCCAGAGCCGCAGAAACGCTGAAGCCTTCAGCGATGCCCCCGGATATCAGCAGGCCTATAGGCAGGCCATAAACCGCCAGCGACCGCAGCCCCTGTATTCGGCCTCTGATATCTGCTGAGGTGTTGCCCAATAGTAGAATAGACATCGTAACCATGCATGTGGACTGCGCCAAACCTGATAGCGCCAGGATGAACATGGCCCCGCCAAAAAATGACGTTTGTGATAGCGCCAGGACTCCCACGTGCCACATGATTGCGCCGATGACCATGAAGCTGCCCAGACGTCGAATATTGGCTATGCCCGCTATGGCGAACGACCCTATAAATGAGCCAGCGGAATACGCACCGAGCAGTTGCCCTAGACCGGTGGATGTCGTACCCAACACCTCTTTAGCGAACACCGGTGTTAGCCCCTGATTCATGGGGAATCCGGTCAGGTTAACCAGGAAGGCCAGCAGAAGTAGCGCCAGAATAATCTGGTTTTTCCCAACGTACTGAAAAGACTCCTTCAGGTTGCCTAAGACTGATGTCCCGCGAGCTGTAGGAGTTCTGGGTGGCGGCCTCATCCGTGTAATGAATAATACACTGGACAGGTAGAAGAACATTACCAGCAGGTATGTATACGACATTCCGAACCGGTCCAGCAGAATCCCACCGGCGAGCAGAGCGAATATCTGCACTGCGTCGCGGCCTGTTCGAGTAAGGGCCACCGCGTTTGATAGGTCGGTTCGCTCAACGAGGTCGGCGATAAACGTCTGTCGCGTTATGTTGTCAAAGGCCCGGCCCATGCCTGCCAAAGCGGTAAGTACGAATACATGCCAGACCTCCAGTTGTCCGGAAAAGGAAAGTGCAAGAATCGTAAGTGCAACGCCGCCGAACCCCAGCCGTGAAAAGGCCAGGAGTTTCTTTCGGTCGTAGCGGTCTACTACTATCCCAAATAGCGGGGCGAACATCGTGCCGGTGAATCGAAGCGCGGCGAAAAGGGAGACCCAGAACGGAGATTGGGTCTCGTTGACCACGTACCAGGCAAGAATGAGGAACTCCATCTGCTCGCCCGAGGTCATGAGGTTGTCGGAATACCATAGCTGCCTGTAGTTTCTGGTGCGGAGCGATTTCAGCAGCTGTCCAGCGACAGCTTGGCCGATCAAAGTTGTTGTATGCCTGATGGGGCGACTGCACTGATAAGGGCGCCAATCTGATAAGCATCAGGCGTGGCGGGTGGTGTCGAGGAATTCTCGTAAGGGAAATTCATGGTAAGTGCTGTGAATTATACAGCACCCGTTGCCGCCACTTGCCAATGAACATGAACGTCAATTAGGAGCGTTCGCTAGATGATATAAAGCTTGTCCACCTTGGGATTCGTAATCCAGTCGCGGCGGTTATGAAAATTCAAAACAAAAACATGCTGTCGCCGAAGCTGTAAAAGCGGTATTGCTGGTCTACAGCCTCTTGGTATGCTTTGAAGAGAAGCTCCTTGCCTGCTAGGGCGCTGGTGAGCATGAGCAGAGTCGACTTGGGCAGGTGAAAGTTGGTCACCAGGGCGTCTACCACACGAAACCTGTATCCCGGCGTGATGAATATATCAGCCCAGCCATCACTGGCAGCCAGCACTCCCTCTTCTCCGGGGTTGCTCTCTTCGAAAAGACTGGCCGCGTGTTCCAGCAAGCGCGTCGCCGTCGTCCCTACGGAGATTACCCGTCTGCCCTCAGCCTTGGCCTGATTAATAATCCAAGCCGTTCCCTCATCGATACAAAAGTGTTCGGAGTGCATCTTGTGGGAGGCGATGTCGTCCGTTTTTATAGGCCGAAAGGAGTCCCAGCCCACGTGCAGCGTGACGAAGGCCGTCTCCACGCCTAATGCCCTGATGTCATCCAACAGTTCTGGCGTAAAGTGAAGGCCTGCCGTCGGTGCAGCCACGCTGCCTTTGGTGTTCGAATACACGGTCTGGTAGCGCTCGGAGTCGGCCAGCGGGGCGTGGATGTACGGAGGCAGTGGCATAATGCCAACGTCGTCAAGCCGCTCATCGTCGGACAGGGTGACAATGCGTGTTCCATCAGCTTCGGCTTCAAGGATTTCGCCGGTGATGACAGTATTGCCAGACTTGTCGTTGACCTGGAACTCTACGCCGGGCTGCATTCGACGACCGGGCCTGACCAGCGCCTGCCACCTTCCGGGCGAGAGCCTGTTGAGCAGCAGCAACTCGATCTTTCCGCCAGTGGCTCGGGTGCCGTACAGGCGTGCGGGCATTACGCGGCTGTCGTTGAACACCATGACGTCGCCGGCTTTGAGGAACTGAGGTAGGTCGCGAAAAGTCTTGTGTGTCAGGGAGCCGTCGGAACAGGACACCAGCATTAGCCGGGAGGAGTCCCTGGGCTCTGCAGGCGTCTGGGCGATTAGCAGTTGGGGCAGGTGGTAGTCGAAATCAGAAGTTTTCACGCCACTATTATTACATAAGGACGCAGGGGAGAAGGGCAGTACGGCGGAGGCCTTGGTGGATCCGCCGTTAGGTGGCTCCGCCGTACTGAATAAGAGGGCGTTTTACAGCACGGTGATAGTGCCGACCATTCCCAACACCTCGAGGGGCACGCAGATGAGCGTCTCGGTCGAGCCGGGGTCGACGCCAACATCGATTCCCAAGTCATCAACCGTGAATGTGTGGAACTCGCCTTCGGACGTCAGCTCTAATGTTATGGTGTCGCCTACGCTAAAAGTGAGGTCTGCCGGTCCGAATAGGTACGCGCCGCTTCCGCCCGAGTCCTGCAGGCTCACCTTTTGAACGTCTCCCGCAGGCGCTGATGGCTCAACTGTTGCCGGTGGTGTGGGGTGGGGGGTGCTGTCGGAAGGACCGAAGCCACGATGGTCGGTGGCGCTGTGGGGTTTGGGTCGACTGGGGCTGGTGTCGTGCCGCCTCCGCAAGCAACCAGCAGAAAAGCCGCCGCCGATACGATAATGGGGGTAGCCAATAATTTCATTTAATCGTCACCATAATTTACTTCGAATGTAGTTCGGGAGTAATTATGGCATTTCGTTCGTGAGGAAGGTGTGAAAACGGCAATAGCAGTTATGAGTAACTTGTGAGGAAGATGCTGGAGGGTGGCGACTCCTGGATCTATTTTATGAACCAGCTGAAGACCTAATGCTGATGGATGACACGGCGCGCAGCATCTACAGTGTTGCGTAACAGCATGGCGATTGTCATTGGGCCTACGCCGCCTGGGACCGGCGTTATGGCCTTGGCTTTTTCAGCAACAGCTTTGAAATCGACATCGCCAACCAGCCTGTAGCCGCGCTTTCGGGTCGAATCCTCCACCCGGTTCACGCCCACGTCGATGACCACCACTCCTTGCTTGACCATATCGGCGGTAATCATCAGGGGCTGGCCCACAGCGGCGATAAGTATGTCGGCCTGTCGCGTGATGTATGGCAGGTCTTTGGTTCTGGTATGGCAAAGGGTTACCGTGGCGTTGGCGTCCGCGTTGCGCTGCATGAGCATGTTGGCGATGGGCTTGCCCACGATGTTGCTGCGACCGCATACCACCACATGCTTGCCCTCAGGTCGGTTGCCTGATCGGATGAGAATCTGCTGGATTCCTGCCGGTGTCGCCGGGGAAAACCGAGGTCTGCCAGCCATCAGCAGCCCCATGTTGTACGGGTGCAAGCCGTCAACGTCTTTTTCAGGGTTGATGGTCTCTATAACGGCGTTCTCGTCGATCTGCGAAGGCAGGGGAAGCTGTACCAGAATCCCATGGTAAATCGGGTCTGAGTTCAGTTCCCGAATAATCCCTAACAGGTCCGCTTGAGGCGTGTCGGCGGGGAGTATTATTCCCCTGAAGACTATACCTGCCTCAATAGCAGCCTTCTCTTTACTGCGGACGTAAACAGCGGATGCGGGGTCGTCCCCTACAAGCACCACCGCCAAACCAGGGGTTACCGAGTGCTTGCTCTTCATCTCTAGAACGGTGGTTGCGACCTCGCTGCGGACCTCGGCTGCAAACTCCCGACCGTCAAGAATCTCGGCGCTCAAAATTTCGTGTGTCCTAGCTGGAACCTTGTTTTAAGCTTTTCAATCATTCGTCTATCTTAACTTTCCCGGAAGCAATTGACCACGCTTTCAATTGGCCCGACGGCTTAATATAATAACGGACGCCCGTTCACGGGGCTGCGCGGCCCGGTGTGTTGGCACACCAATGTACTATTCAGTTTCAACGAATTGGATGGCTATGCTAGTTACAGGCGTGGACCTAATAGAAATTGAGCGAGTGAAGAATGTCTTCGAGCGCTACGGTGATAGGTTCCTGAAACGAATTTATACCGAGGGCGAGATAAGGTACTGTCGAGGTCGTGCTCCGCAGTTAGCCAGCAGGTTCGCCGCCAAAGAGGCTGTAATGAAGCTGCTGGGGACGGGCATCAGAGGCGTTCACTGGAGCCATATCGAGGTGGTGCGTGGCCGTGGTCAGGCTCCCACGATAGTTCTCCATGGGACTGCTCTTGCTCGGGCCAAGCGCATTGGTGTTGCGCACGTTGCGCTGTCGCTGTCTCACTCTCGGGATTTCGCGGTGGCCACTGTGGTGGGCGAGAGCGAGCACGGCAACCTCGTCCCCAGAGGCGCATAGCCTGCGAGCAAATCTAAGCTTGTCACCCTTGAGACGTATTTACCGGTAGTGCCCTAGGGAATGGAAGATCCTATGCGTATTGGAGTAATAATAGGCGCGGCGCCCACTGACGATGTTCGGCTGGACGCGGTGATCAAGCAGGCGATAGATGCTGAGAACGCCGGTTTTGACAGCTTCTGGACACCTCACATCTCCTCTAGGGGAAGTGACGCGCTCACCACGCTGGCCCTTATAGGTTCGCAAACGAGCCGCATTTCCATTGGCAGCAGTGTAGTGCCCACGTACCCTCGTCATCCCAGCGCCATGGCACAGCAGGCCATGACTGCTCAGATCGCGGCCTCTGGAAGATTTACACTGGGCCTGGGACCTTCCCACAGACCTGGCATTGAAGATGTGTTAGGCCTGTCCTATGATCGCCCGGCCAAGCATGTTCGCGAATATATTTCCGTGCTCAGACCGCTAATGGACGAAGGTCGTGTGGACTTCGAGGGCGAGTTCTTTCAGGTGCATGCCGATCTTATCGTTTCGGACCGCGTGCCCTGCCCCGTGATGATATCGGCCCTGGCACCACGCATGCTCCGTCTGGCCGGGGAGATGGCAGACGGCACCATCACATGGATGGCGGGCGTAAATGCGATAGAGTCTCACGTGGTGCCTAGAATAACCGACGCGGCGTTTAGCGCAGGCCGACCAGAGCCAGAAGTAGTCGTGATCCTCCCTGTGGCCGTTGTGGACGACGGAAGCGCGGGCAGGTCTCAGGCTGCAAGCCTATTCGAGCGCTACGGCAGCCTAGATAACTACAGGCGTATATTGGATGTGCAAGGCGCTGAAGGACCTTCCGAGGTTGCCCTTGTTGGAGGCGAAGCAGAGGTGGAGCGGCAGATAAGGGCCTTTGCCGACGCAGGGGCCACTGAATTCGTGGCCTCTGTCTTTCCCGTTGGGGATGACGCTGAGGAATCGGTGAAGCGTACCAGGGCGCTGCTTCAGGACCTGGTGGGCAAGGTCTAGTCCCCCAATAATGACGAGTGTTTCTGAGTAAGCATTGCCCCATGATGGCATTTCAGATTGGATCGGAGAACAGATGCGAATAGGTCTTTTTGTAGGCTCCACGGGGTCTGCGCCCACGGTAGCGGGACAGGTGCAGCAGGTAGTCGAGGCGGAGCAGGACGGCTTCAACAGCTTCTGGTTTTCGCAAGCGCCAAACAAGAACGACGTGCTGAGCGTAATTGCTCTGGCAGGACAGGTCACAAGTCGTATCGAGATTGGCACCGCTGTTATACCGACCTTTTCCCGACATCCTGCCACAATGACCATGCAGGCGCTGACGGCCCACGCCATCTCAAACGGCCGCCTGATATTGGGAATTGGCACGTCGCACCAGGGCCGCGTTGAGGGCCAATTGGGACTGGAATTTCACAGGCCTGCCCAGCACATGGAGGAGTATCTTCAGATAGTGAAGGAACTGGCTTCCACGGGCAAATGCGATTTTCAAGGACAGCTTTTCAACGTTAACGTGAGCCATGAGATGGAGGACGCGCAGGCCTTCCCGATTATGGTTGCGGCGCACGGTCCCAGGATGCTTGGTATCGCGGGCGGAATTGCTGACGGCGCAATAACCTGGATGGCGGGACCCAAGACCCTGGACTCCTACGTTCTGCCGCTGGTAACCAAGGCCGCAGAGGAAAAGGGACGTCCAGCGCCGAGAATCTGTGCTGCTGCTCCTGTGGCGGTCACAGAGGACGAGGCTGCCGCCAGGGGCGCTGCTGATAGGGATTACGGGCGCTACAATCAGCTTCCCAGCTTCCGTCGCATGATGGACGTCGAGGGGGTTGATGGCCCTGCGGATATGGCTGTTGTGGGAGACGAGGCCTCCGTGGAGAGGCAGCTCAGGGCGTATGCTGATGCTGGCGCAACAGACCTGATGGGTTCGGTCTTCCCTGTAGGCGACGATGCCGACGCGTCCGTTGCCAGAACTACAGCGTTGCTGAAATCGCTGATTGGCCGAATCTAGTGACTGGCCTTACTAGGATCGTAACCGCTGACCAGATGCGGGTCATTGAAGACCGGTCGGAGGCGGCTGGCGTTTCGAAAGACCTTCTGATGGAGAACGGCGGACTGGAAGTGGCCAGGCGCGTACGGCACTACACCTCGCCGCTCACCGGCAAGTCGGCGCTGATTCTTGTGGGCTCTGGCAACAACGGTGGCGATGGGCTTGTAGTGGCCAGACACCTGCACAAGTGGGGCGTCCGTGTTCATGTCTACTTGTGCCGAAAAAGGCCTGACACTGATCCCAAGCTGGAATTGTTAGTCAACACTGGCATCACGATCACACGCCAATGGGAAGATGACCGGCTAAAGTCTCTGTCGAAGGCGCTCGCAAAGGCTCATTTGGTGATCGACTCGGTTCTGGGCACAGGACGGGCCAGACCCATAGAGGCTCCCCTTAAGGAAATCCTTCAGTTAGCGTCTGAGGCGAAAGCCCTTCGACCAGATTTATTTGTCCTGGCGCTGGACCTGCCCACAGGCGTGGACGCAGACTCTGGGACTTCAGACCCTGAGTCCTTATATGCCGATGTGACCGTTTCGCTGGCTTATGCCAAGCGAGGCCACTTCGGATACGAAGCTGCGGAAAGGGTTGGCAGGCTGGATGTTGTAGGCATAGGAATTCCTGCTGTGCTGGATGAAGACGTTCAACTCCTGCAGATAACGCGGGGTTGGGCACAGACGCGCCTTCCTGACAGACCCGACGCCTCCCACAAGGGCACGCATGGGAGAGCGATGGTCGTGGCGGGCTCACCAAACTTCGTAGGCGCAGCATATCTTGCAGGCACCGCAGCCACCCGTGTTGGGGCTGGACTGGTTACCATGGCGTTGCCGGAAAGCATTCAAACGGCAGTGGCATCCAGCGCGACGGAGCCCACCTACATGCCTCTGCCTGAGCAGTCCGCTGGCGTGTTCTCAGAGGACGCCCGGCAGACGCTTGCTCGTGCCGTCGAAGGATACGACGCTTTGCTTATTGGGTGTGGCATGGGGCAGGCGGACGCCACCCGTAGCCTCATCGAAGGCCTGCTCTGTTCTGGTCAAGAACTACCGTCGACAGTCGTCGATGCCGACGGCCTGAATTCGCTATCTCGTATCCCTAGCTGGTGGGAGAGCTTCAACACCGTTGCCGTCCTCACGCCTCACCCGGGTGAGATGGCCCGCCTCACCGGCAAGCCTACGTCTGAGGTGCAGGCCGACCGCATCAACATTGCCATCGATTCGGCCCGTCTGTGGAACAAGATAGTCGTGCTTAAAGGGGCGTTCACCGTCGTTGCTTTCCCTGACGGCAGGGCCATGCTAAGTCCGTTTGCGAACGCAGGGCTGGCCACCGCAGGGACAGGTGATGTTCTCGCCGGGTCCATCGTTGGCCTGCTGTCCCAAGGCCTGTCTATGGAGGCCGCCGCAGCCCTGGGAGTCTACCTGCACGGCCTGGCAGGCGAGGGTGTGCGCCAGCGTCTTGGCGACATGGGCATGGTTGCTGGCGACCTGCTGCCGGAACTTCCACTGGTCATCAAGCAGACGCGGGGAGTCAGATGACGGCTGCTGAGCTTTTCAAATCGTTTTATCAGGAACTAGATATGAGTAATGTCGCCTTCATAAATAATACATATGGTTCGGAAGGGTATATTTAGAAAATTATGGCGAGCCTAAGAGGGCCACAGCGCGCTCGATATGTTGCGGAGATGTTTGGTCGCATATCGAAACGCTATGATCTGCTAAACACAGTCATGACCGGCGGGCGGCACTACGCCTGGCGACGCATGGCGGCAAAGTCGGCTGCGGACAGTGGGCTGGAAGGCTGTGCTCTGGACCTGGCGACAGGCACCGGGGATTTCGCTCTAGACCTGGCCTCCCACCCGAACGTCTCCCGCGTGGTCGGCTTGGACTTCACCCCCGAGATGATAACTCTGGCTGCCCAAAAGGCCCAGCGTAAATCCTTGAGTCAGACACTGGAATTCGGAGTAGGTGATGCGCATGCTCTGCCCTTTGCGGACGAATCTTTCATATGCGTTACAGTTGGATTCGGCGTAAGAAACTTCATCGACGTTCCGGCGGCTTTGGCGGAGATGGTTAGGGTGATCAAGCCGGGCGGTCGCGTTGTTATTCTTGAGATCGTGAGGCTGGAGGGCAGGGGACTGAGAGCGAGAGTCTTGCCCGTGTATTTTCGCTATGCCACTCCGCTGCTTGGCGCGGCGCTTGCTGGCAACCGCGAGGCGTACACCTACCTGCCGCAGTCAGTGGAAAGCTTTCTCCGCGCCAACCAGCTTGCCGAACTGATGGAAAAGGCTGGTTTGCAGGACGTGCGATACAGGTCGCTGGGACTGGGCACCGTCGCCATTCACACTGGGGTGAAGCCGTTAAACTAGGTGCCCGGCGGGCGCGCCACTAGCTGGACGCCCGTGACGACTGGCTCGCCTTGGTGCAGGTACTCCACCTGGATTTCCTGGCCGACATCAAACGTCCACAGCAGGGTCAGAAAGCCTGCCATGTCCGGTGTGGGAATGTCGTTCAGCTTTGTAACGACATCTCCAACGCGGATACCTGCTTCGTAGGCTGGTCCGCCCTGAGACATACGAGTAACGATAACGCCGTCGGTGACGTTGATACCCAACTGGTTCGCCCTGGCAGGAGTCACATCCGCGCCCGTCAGCCCGATCAAAGGCCGCGTTACTCGTCCGTGCTCGACGAGGCTGTCGATAATGGGACTGACCACCGACGAGCTTACGGCGAAGCCTATGCCTTGAGCGCGGCGTAGAATGGCCGTGTTGATGCCGATTACCTCGCCGTTCAGGTTGATTAGCGGCCCACCGCTATTGCCGTCATTAATGGCCGCGTCCGTCTGAATCAGGTCGTAGAGATCACCGCGCTCCGTGCTAATCGTGCGACCTCTAGCGCTCACGATGCCCAACGTAACCGTGGGGCCGCCTTTAAGAGCCAAGGCGTTGCCCAGGGCCACTACCCAGTCCCCAACCTCCAGATTATCGGAGTTTCCAAAGGTGACTGAGGGTAGATTCTCTGCCTCGATTTTCAACACAGCAAGGTCGGTGATCTGGTCTTGACCAATCACTTCTGCCACATAACTCTCGCCGGATGGCAGGTGAACAATTATCTCTTCGGCACCTTGAACCACGTGATAATTGGTGAGAATGTAGCCGTTGTCCCGGATTATCGTCCCGGTGCCGGCGCCCTCATCGGTGAAATCAAAAAAGAGACCCCTGTTTAGTGATTCGACCGAAATAGAGACCACAGAAGGCTCAATGGTGTTAACCAGTGCAGATATGGAAGGGAGAGATGATAGCGTTGCTACAGACGGCGAGGCGCTGCCAGATGTCGGTGCTGGAGCCGCTGCTTGGACAGGAAGCTCGTCGCCGCTGGGTATGACAGGATCGCCAAAGGACGAAAGCTGAGGGGTTGGTTGCGCATCTACCGGACTGCCGCAAGCTACTATAGCCATCAGCGCAATCACTGCAAAAGCTAGCTGGCTTCTGGCGCTAATCCGCCTCTGCGCCTGAGGACACCACCTCACGAAGCCGAACACGCGACAACCCCACCCAAAGAAGTTTCAGGCCCCGTTGCTCATCATTCAACGCCCGGGATTTGGCCAGATACTTTGCGTGGCGAGAGGTAAGCAGGGCACAGAACAGCAGTATGATAGCCGACAGGTATACCCAGGTCAATAAGGCCATAATGGCACCGACTGGGCCGTAGACTGCGTTATAAACAGGGAAGGTCTTCACGTATACCAGGAAGCCCCACTTGGCAGCCTCGAATGCGACGGCCCCTAAAAGCGCACCCACCCATACGTCCGACAGGGTAACTTTGGTATTTGGCAGAAATCGATAAAGCACGATAAACGCGCCGAACGTGATCACCGGCATGACCAGCTGGGCAACGATATCCCATAGCGTGGTCGTGACACCGGCCCCACCTTGAGTGAAATAGGACGTGATCTCACTGAAGAAAGCGATGGTTGGGGCAATGAATATGATCGCCAGCATCAGAAGGCCCGCGCTCACCGTCAGGCTAAAGTCGATCAGGCGTTCCTTGAGGAAAGGCCTGTGCTTTTTGACGCCCCACGCGGCGTTTATCCCCTTACGCATGGCACCGAAGGCCGACGTGGACGCCCAGAGGAGACCAAGCACGCTGAAGAGGCCTGTTATGGCCCTTGTCCTGACCACACCCTGCATTGTTTCGCTAATGAACTCAGGTGATATGGGAACGATTGCTGCCAGCTCAATAGCTAGCTGGTCCCGTTCCGCAGTTGGCCCCAGTACGAATCCCGCGATGGATATCATGGCCAGTATCAGTGGGAACAGCGAAAAGAGCGTGTAGAAGGATATCGCTCCTGCCATGTATGGGCAGTTCTTGTCCAGAAACTCCCCAACGGCGTCGGCCACAAAAAGAACGAATCTAATGAAATAAATAATGACCATTAACAGTGCGTAGTATTCGCTTTCAGAATTAGCTGCAAAACCACACTACATCTCCAAGAATCTGCGAATAATACTGACAGTATCCTGCAAATTTTCGTTGTGAAGGCCGTGACCAGCTCCGGGCACCTCGTCAACGATGCCATTCTCATCCGGAATGGTGACTGCCATCTTGTCGGCCTGCTCTCTATCCAGCACTGTGCTCTGCTCTCCACGAAGTATCAGTGTCTTGCAAGATATTCTGCTAACACAGTCCCAAAGAAACGGACCTTCTTTCAAGGCGGTTCGACCCTTTAACCACAGGATTTCCGGGTCAGTCTTGGGCACAAGAATGCCGTCCCAGTTAGTCCTATAGGTGTTTTTGATAAGCTCTAGAGTGTCCTCAGCGTCCATTTTGGGGCCATTCTAGAGGTGCCAATCAAAGGCCATCTGTGCGCTGAAAAAGCCTCTGCATCGCCGTCGCTTTGTCCTTTGGCGACGGATCAGGGAACGGCCCGTAATCGCCCAGGATAAGGCGGTTCACCATTTGACCGTAGTACGCACCCAGGGCCATGCCGACCCTGGAGGCTTGTGAGTGACCGAAGTAGTTGATTGGGTATATGCCTAGCTTCTGAACGAAGGCAGCGACATCTGACGCAAACGCCTGGACGGAGTAGCCATCTCGACTCCAATCGCTGTCGCCGCAGCCCCGGGTATCCATGGCGTAGACGTGCCACTTGTCGGACATCTTGAGGGCAAAGTCATCAAACATATGCGCATGCCCGCCGATTCCGTGCATCAGCAGCAGGGGTTCCTTGGTTCTATCCCCACCTCAGTCCAGGTAGTGGATGTCCAAATCGTTTAGCCTTACCCAGTGGCCTTCCGGGTACTGTCTAGATGTCATTCGCACCAAACTTTAGTCTGAATCTAGAAACCTTGGAGAGGGGTATAGCGGTGTTGAAGCGCCATTCACCCTGACCACCTACGAATAAACCTTCGACCGCGTAATCAAACTTGGCTCTCTCTATAGTCGGCGAAATGGTATGGGCCTTTAAGTGGTGCCCAGGGTAATTGACATAGGTTGCGACTGAATTTACGTTTATGTGGTTCAGTAGTTTGCATAGATTGTTTGGCCCGCTTTCTCGGTGACTCTTACACGGTGTTGGGGTCTTGATGTTGCTGCTTGAAACTGGGAAGAATATTTAAAGGCTAGGTTCATTAGGGTAGAGGTTAAATGCCATGTCTCATGTTTCTCGTATGAAGTTAGTAGTTGGTGGCCTGCTCATTTTGATCATGTCAGTCGCCATGGCATGCTCGGGTGCTGAAGGGCCGCAGGGTTCCGCCGGAGCGCAGGGCGAGGCAGGTTCGGCAGGAACTTCCGGACCTATTGGCCCGCAAGGCAATTCAGGCGTTGGTGGCGTTCCTGGCCCACAGGGTGCCCGAGGTGTACAGGGTGTCGGTGGTCCGCAAGGTAATAGAGGCCCCGCCGGACCTCCAGGCGCACCCGGTCCAGCTGGCCCTCCCGGTATTCCTGGCGCTCCCAGTGGGAGTGTGGATGCCGCGGTTGACACCAAAATTGCGGGCGTGGCTCTGGATGCAAAAACACAGGTGATTA
The DNA here is from genome assembly GCA_963581905.1 of Dehalococcoidia bacterium. Classification (GTDB taxonomy): domain Bacteria; phylum Chloroflexota; class Dehalococcoidia; order Lucifugimonadales; family JADFKI01; genus Casp-Chloro-G4. The sequence continues at coordinate 6,494 of CAUZQF010000014.1, read as the reverse complement.
CCCGTCGTCTGAGAATATCGATCACAGGATCGGCCGTTCACGGTGCTACCGCAGATGACATTATCGCGGAACTGGATGAGGCTAACATCGACAAGGCCATCGTGACGGGCCTGGCCTACCACTTCTCTGTTGGTGACGATAAAGAAGTGACCAGGGAGAATACGTACGTTTCGGAAGAGGTCTCTAAATACAGCGATAGGTTGATCGGTTTTTGCGGCCTCAATCCCCATTTGCTCAGCGCACCTGCTGAGCTGGACGCCTGTCTGGAACTAGACGGCATGGTCGGGGTTGTATTGCACCTGTCAGACTCTAAACTGGAAATGGACGACTCGGGAGACTCCGAGAAGATCCGAAAACTGTTTGCTGGTGTGGTGGAAAACGACGCTCCTCTCATGATTCATGTAGGTGGCCCGCGATTTGGCCTCCCGCTGGATTCCAAGGGGTTCGAGAACCTTGTTGATCACATGGCAGAGTTCGACGAGATGAGGGTCTTGCATACCCAGTGCGCCGGGCTTATGGACGAGAGGCGCATTGACGTCTGGCTCTCTCTTCTGATTAATGAAGATACGAGTGGACTCGTCAGAGCAAACCACTTTGTGTCCATTGATGATTGCCTGGTCGCCCATGCCCAGGACCCGTTGTTGAACAAGGCGCTCATCGTATCTCGGCTGCGGCGATGGGGAGTTGATAAGGTCCTGTTCGCATCCAGCTACCTTGAAGGGGCCTCTGGTAGCAAGACACCTGCGGAGGCCCTGGAAGTCCTGTCCGGCTACCCCTTCACCCAGACCGAGATCGACACCATAATTGGGAATGATGGATCCGCCTGGCTGACAGGCCAGTAGTTCGGCAGCAATTCAAAGTCAGAGTTAGAAGAGGGCAGGCCATTTGGCCTGCCCTCTATTTGTTTCTATCTATCCACTTCATATAATGCCGAAAAATACTGTTCGACTTAGAGGCCCCTCTTTCGCCTTCGATTCACACGCACGCCGGTTAAGAGTCCTATCGGGGCTATGAGAAGCGCCACGTTTGCCAAGCCCGTGGCCCAGCCGACGTGACCTGCGGTGGCGTTGCATCCGCCTGCTGCAGCTGGCCCTTGAGAATCGCCGGCCTCTGCTGTGATAAAGACCTGGGGTGTCGCCGACTGCACGACGCTCTCGACAGTTGGTTCCGCTGCCAACGCTGCGATTGTTGCCGTAGGCCTGGCAGTTGGCGAAGCAACTACTGTAGGCGTGACCACGTTTGCTGGGAGGGCGGTGGAGCTGGCAGCCTGGGTTGGCACCGCAGTGGCTGTCGGAAGAGCCGCAAAGGTAAGGTCCAGCCGCTTCACGCCGTCCTGAAAGAAGAAGACCGGCGTTGTCAGGGAAGCACTCGTGTCGCCAAGGAAGAATTCAATAGGCAGGCCGACGTATGACAGATCTGGAGGCAGTATTACCAGGCTCGAATAAGAAGAGCCAGCCAATACGGCTGCGGAGCTTGTGTAGTCGCCTACCCTGGCGACCAACTCGGCGTCCTCGGCGATAACGCCACCGTTACGAATGTTTATTTGGCCGCTCATGATGGAAGGCGCTAGCGGCGGCGGCGTAGGCGTAACTGAAGGAACTGGGCTTGGAGTAGCCGTTCGTGATGGCGTTGCCGTAGGTATCAGCCGCGCCAGCACTGTCGCCACGCCGACTGTAGCCGTTGGCAATGGAATCAGGCGTATGGATACTTTGATCGACCTGGGTCCGCCGTTGGATTCGATCTCGATTGTGCCGGTGGAATTTCCTGGTGCCGCGGCCTCACTTACGGCTACTTCAAGGCTACCTTCGCCATTTTGGGTTTCGGCGGGGCTCCCAAGGTCCAACCACTCTGGCCAGCTTACGACAGTCCATTCCAGAGGTCCGATGCCGTCATTGGAGATATCGAATGAGGCCTCGTCAGACTCCCCTTGTTGCACTGCTCCGAAGGCCCAGTTCGGGGGATCGATCGCTAATAGTGGGCCTCTTGCAACCTCAAAGTCGTCGCCCTCTGTAACTTCTGCATCGCGGTCTGGAGTTCCGCTCTTGTCAGCGTCGCTGGGAAACGGCACCTCATCGAACAGGAATTCGAGGGCTGGATAAGCCCTAAGTTGAGCCGCCACTTCGTAATCGCCAGGAAAAGTGCCGTATGGAATAGTCCAGGTGAATTTCAGGCTATCTGTCTCGTCTCCATCATCAATAGGCCCGACGATGGCGTCCAGGCCTTCAGCATTGCTATTGAAGAAAAGAGACCCGGTTGGAGACTGCACGAGAAACGTGACGCCGTAGGTCATGGGGATTGCGCCGTCGTTCATGACTCGGTACAAGAATGTAACTTCCTCACCTGGATCATAGACTGATCTCTGCGCCTTCAAACGAGACAGGAGACCGTTGGCGTTGCGGTTCACTGAGATGGACACGTCTACGTCGGTGGTTCCGGCGTTGGATTCGAGCTTGAATTCATCGTTCAGGTTCCCCTTTAGGATGCTGCTACGGACCTGTAAAATGATCGTGTGGTTGTTTGTCATGAGCACAGACTCTTGGGAGTCTTCCTCGCTGGCTTCTGGGAAGATGAGTTCCAGCCAGTCGGGCAGTTCCGTGATCTTCCAGATGAGGTCCCCTGCCGCACGGTTTGGGTTGGCCAAAATTATCCGCGCTTGCGGAGTGTCGTCATCTGTCACGTCGCCGAAATCTATGGAGGACTCGGATAGAAACAGAGACGCTGAAGAGCTTTGGATAACGACAGTGGTGCTCTCTTCATCGTGGACATTGGGAAAATTTGCAGCCTCGCGGACAGTGATGATGATCGTATGGCGACTTGTCCGGGCCTCGAAGGGTGCGTTCCAGTTGAAGGTAATCCTCTTCCGTTCTTCTGGCTCCAGTCGTAAGTCCTTGTTGCCCTGTATTAGGTCATCGGTGCTGTAGATGGTCCTTCCAGTGTCGTCCTGCACCTCAAAGACAACGACGTAGTCCTGGCCGTAGTCAGGATCGTCGTCATCGAAAACGCTGGGGTTGCGAGTATCGGTAAACCGGACCTTGATCTGGATTTTCGTTCCCTTGGGGAATACCGACTCCTCCCTGTCCGTCTTTGCGTCCAAAACCACAAGGCTTGTGATCTCCACGGTCTGCGTGCTCTGAGCAAATGGATTGGCGAATACGGAGGCAAAAGCTGTCAAAGCTACGACCGCTCCGGCGATCAGAGCGACAGTTCTGATGTAGTTGATTTTTGCTCTAATGAAATTCAAAGCAGTGCCTCTGATACCTGCATCGGCCCTTCCTCTACTGGGTATACGAAAAACTAATCGCTTCTAGTTCCTTTATAAACCGGTCATACGGTTAATGCATAGAGGATTCTGGAGGGGTTTTCTCCCTTGTCGCTTCTGCTGTAGTTTTAGCTTCCCAACTGATTGTTACGGTATTTCATTCCTGATTAGGTTCAGATTCGGGGCAATTAATCCAATTAGTAAAGGATAGTCTGATTCCGCATTAGCCACTAGGACTGAGAGGGCAAATTGGCCATACAAAACGAGACCTCAATGAGTGATTTGGCGCAACCAAGTAGGCTCAATGCGCCAGATATTAATCCCCAATTTCGGCAGGCCCTCGACGACATGGTCGCCGTGGCAAGGAGCGGCCACCAGCCTGAAAGCCAGTTCTTTAATCCCAGTGATGATTGGCTGAAGGCGCAAATGCGTATCTTCCAGGATTTACCAGAATCCGAGCAGCAAGAGGTCCTCAAAGAGATCGAAGTGCTGAAGAAAGAAGCTGTGGAAGCCAATTCGCAGGGCAAGGCTTCCAAGCGTGCGGGTCCAGACGTTGTCTTTAGGCTCGATAACGGGGGTATGACCTGCTACAGCCAGCTAGGCGTCGTTCGCCGACCGGACCTTACCCAGTATTTCATTGAGGGGTTTGACGGCAACCGAGACTCGCTCTCGTTTAACGAGGTTAACCAGGCCCTTTTTGCGGAGGTACTGCCTTTCCTGACCAGGTACATGGAAACTGCCTTCAGGGATGGCGAGCGTATCGTTCAGACAAATCGTCAGGTCTGTGACGCTCCAGGCCGTTCTTTCCACGCAAGACAACTGTTATTCGGAGATCGCTATCCCCAGCTGCCATACCTCAGGTGGCAGCTGGGGATAGCGATCTCCCCGAGGCAGAGTACCAGTCCCATGCCGACATTCTGGAAGTGTCAGTGCCGCACTGGCTGGAGGATCTGGGCATTCTGGATTCTCTGGTAGGCAGAGTGATTGAAGCCGGGCTTCCTCAACTAGTATTCCGGTCACCCACTCGTGGTCTGTCCCTTCATCTCGGATTTGACTATCTGGGAGAGCATAAGATGGGGGAGCTTTCCGTGGCCATGTACCTCGTTAAGGTGAAAAACGGACTGGCAATTCAGGCCGCGCTTAGTATGGCCCGTGCCAGGTCCATTGACGGAACCATGAAGAATACGGCGGTCGTGACCGCCGGGCCTTCGCTGCACGGCAAGAGCACGCTTACCATCATGATGGAGTTCGGGGACAGTGAGTTGGCGCGCCTCATTGGACTCGTTCGGGACTCCCAAGAGGGCGTCTATCCCATGAACGATGACATCATCATGCTGCACCCGCTCTCAGAGCCTGTAGACACCGTTCGAAACGGCAATCGATTGCGTATCTCTTACGGCATCGACGGGACTGAAAATAACCTCTACGCGGTGCCATTCGGCCTGAACAGGGACGACGACCCTATTACCTACGATGTCGTTCGAGGCACTGCAGGCGATCCCAACCTCCAGGAGTCTTTGGAAAATGTGGTCGTAGATCCGTCCACAGGTGTGCCGGACTACTCACAGAACCCGGTGCGGAACATGCGAATGATTCTGTCCCGCTCTCGACTAATTGAGAGGAAAGGCGCATCGCACCTGCTCTCCACCATAACCAATGGCCGGATGGAGAGCGCTGTTCATGTGCCGATGATCGACACCGACCGCATATTCTGGCAGGCGGTAATGCGTCAGAATACAGTTGTGCCTCCGCTGCGAAGGCTGAGTCTGGAGCAGTACGTGCGCGTGCTCATGTACGGCGAGGCTGTACAAATGGGCGCAGCCATAGGTGCCATCGGCAAGCCATACGTGGAGTACTTTTCCGATCCGTTCATCATTGGGAAGGAAGACGAGAACGCGAACCTGCTCTATCACATTCTGCAGCAACTCTCCTGGAATGGCATGCCGCAGAACTACTACGTATTCAATACCGGCGGCGTTGGTGCCGACGGAAATGAGGCGGCCAGGGGAGCGGACTACAAGAAGATTCCTCGTGAATTGATTCTCATGCTGCAGGAAGCGCTGTTGAGAGACGCCGTTCGCTTCGAATATGACTCCACCATGCGGGCGGAGGTGGCCGTGGCCGTCCTTAATCTTGCAGGGTGAGGAGATTCTCGACCTGCGGTAGGACGGGCTCCCGATAAATATCTACGGCGATGCGGACTATACCAGTCGCGTAGTGGACCTTCGACGCCGTCGCTATTACGGGGTCTCCTCTGAGGACAAGGCCGGCATCCTGCGCTACACGAAAGCCACTGATGCCCTGGTTGACCTGGGCGACGTGCCTCCGCCTTCTAACGAGCGGGACCTGGCATGGCTGTTGTCGTTCCACTGGCATGTCAATAACGCCTACGACACCTTGCGCGACCTGGCGGAGCATCGAGGCGAGGGCACATGCCCCTCCGAATATATGCTGCGCGCGCTCCAGTGGAAGTACGACGAGGGAGCAAATACAGGCTTGGGTCTTTCGGCGGAATCGGCCAAGGCACTATTGGCCGTGGGCCTCTGCTAATAAAATGTCGAAACCGTAAATTCGAGTTACTAATAGCAAGTTAAGTTAAAACAGAAACAGTACCCATGAGACTCAAGCCTCGAGGGAACTGTTTTTTTGTCACATTTCCCGTCCGGGCTGTGTTAAACTCCTCTACGGAGTTTTGTTGTAAATTAATGGCAACAATGGGCCGGATCAGCCTGAACGAAGGCATACGCGCAAGAACGCTACCCCTACAACTTTCCGCAAATACTCACTGAGGAGCTATCGTGCCTAACCTTAGAACACCCGGTCCGATCCCCGTGCCTGACGATATTTTAGAGGCCATGTCCTTACAGATGATCAATCATCGAGGGCCTGAATATAAGGAAATGCTTAATCGGACAACTGAAGGCATTAAGCGGGTTTTCGAGACCACAAACGATGTCTATATAATGACGGCTTCGGGCTCAGGCGCCATGGAAGCCGCGGTGGTGAACACGCTGTCCCCAGGCGATAAAGTAGTCAACGTCAGCGTGGGTGTGTTCGGCGAACGCTTTGGTGAGATTGCCGAGATATTCGGCGCGGAAGTCATAAAACTGGACTACCCCTACGGCACCGCGGTGGACGTGGATAAGCTCAGAGATACGCTGAAGGCCCATCCCGATATCAAAGCAGTGCTGGTGACGCATAACGAGACGTCCACTGGCGTAACAAACGATCTGCA
>CAUZQF010000013.1:0-21025 GCA_963581905.1 Dehalococcoidia bacterium | reverse complement strand
AGATTCGCAAATGGCGCAAGCCGCTGTTCCTGGGCAACGCCGAACTTCTGAACTTCGTGATTTCAAATGTCAACAGTCGGACGTCTGTCAGGCGCAAGGCGATGCGCTGGGTGAAGAGCGCCGTGAAGCCTACGAAGAAGGCGGCGGCGGAAGAGAAAAAAAAGCCCGGCACCAATAAGGGGCGCACTACTCATGCCTCGTAAGATTAAGGTGGAATTACCTGATGGCCAAGGTACTGTTTTGACGGAGATTGCGGCTGACAATGAGTTGCAACTTCAAGACCTGATTAAGGACACGCCCGACCTGCTGCCAACCGAAGAATTCGGAGAAGATCACTCGTATTTCGTGATTGGTAGGGAAACGTACTTGCCTTCGGGTGCAGTTGATTTAATTGGCCTCACACGGGGCGGTGATTTATTAATCATAGAGCTCAAAACGGGCCCTCAAAATTCAGAATTTCGCAGAGTGCTCGCTCAACTTCTTGATTATGGGTCAGACTTATGGCGTATGTCCCTTCAAGACTTTGAAAGCACCGTGGCGAGGCGATATTTCTTACATAACAGCTGCACGGACGAACGCGTGAAGGGCATCATTGCGTTAGCCGAGGCCATGAAGAAGGTTTGGCCAGATATCACGGAGCTAGAAACGGAAGCCTCGCTCCAGAAGCTGACCACTAACCTCGAGAATGGGAAATTTGAGTATGTGATTGTGGCTCAGCGATTTTCAGAGCCGATGCTTCGAACCCTGGATTACTTGAACGAGAGCATGAACGGTTCAAAGTTTTTCGCCGTGGAGCTAGTAAAATTTTCCAGTGAGGAAATCTCTGCCTACGAATCGCGCACAATTGCGAAACCATCTCGTCCACCGACAAATGGCCCAATCATCACGGAGGTTGAAGCCCTTCATAAGATAAATGACGAGGATTATCGGCGTGCGGTGGGAAACATATTTGAGGTCTGTGGAAAATGGAACATCCAGCGGGCTTGGGGCGCTGCGGGAACTTCGATGCGTATCTTGACGAACGAGGGCAAGAGAATAACTATGGGGTGGTGGTTCCCGCCAGCAGGTTCCAATAGTCCACCTACATGGATGGGATTAAGAGACTTCACTTTGGGGTATGATCCGGGTTCAGTGGGAGAGGACAATTTCCTCAAATCACGATTAGATAAATATGTCGATAAAGTAAGCAGGATTCCTGGTGCTCAGAGGGAAACTAAGGCAGGGCTATATGCGTATCATTTTGATCCGCGGGCCTTAGTACAAGCCGAGTCAAGAATTACCGAGTTGTTTGAAGAGCTACTTAAAGCGAATGATGAAAATCATGACTGAGGAATAATTCAGGGGACTCCAAATAATATGCTCCCGATGGTAGAATAGGGCTAAATATGCAATCGATATATCCCTTGTGAAGTCGCATTGTTAACGCTTCACCGACACCTTTACAGAGTGAACTAAGGACTGAAGATGCCGCTTGATAAGATCGTCGTTAAGGGCGCCCGCGAACACAATCTCAAGAACATAGATGTGACCATCCCTCGAAATAAGCTGGTGGTCATGACGGGCGTGTCCGGTTCAGGCAAGAGTTCGCTGGCTTTCGACACCATTTACGCCGAGGGGCAGAGGCGGTACGTGGAGTCGTTGTCGGCGTACGCGCGGCAGTTCCTGGGGCGAATGGACAAGCCTGACGTCGACTACATTGAGGGCCTCTCGCCTGCAATTTCCATCGACCAGAAGGGCGTGTCGCACAACCCACGCTCGTCTGTGGGCACCGTCACTGAGATTTATGACTACTTAAGGCTGCTGTTTGCCAGGGTGGGCCATCCCCACTGCTACAAGTGCGGCAGGACTGTGCAGAAGCAGACGGTGCAGCAGATTGTAGACGCCGTGCTGAACATGGACGAGGGTGCGCGCATACAGGTCATGGCTCCTATCGTGAGGCGGCGTAAGGGGGAGCACAAAGAGGTGTTCGAGGACGCGAGACGAGGCGGCTTCGTCAGGGTTCGTGTTAACGGAGAGGTGCACGATCTCTCTGAGACCTTTGACTTGGACAAGAAGAAATGGCACAACATAGAGGTGGTGGTAGACCGGCTGGTGGTTGGCGACAGCGCGGAGCAGAGCCGGGTGGCCGACTCCGTAGAGACTGCACTGAAGATGGCGTCGGGGGTTGTGTTGGTCTCAGTGGTCGGTGGCGATGAGATTCTCTACTCCGAGAATTTCGCCTGCGTTCACTGCAACATTAGCCTGGGCGAGATGGAGCCGCGAACCTTTAGCTTCAACAATCCGCACGGGGCCTGCGCTACCTGTACAGGCCTGGGTTACAAGCTTGAGGTCGACCCTGACCTGGTAATTCCGGACAAGAGTCTGAGCATCGCAGAGGGAGCCGTCCAGCCATGGGCTCGCTCCGGCACCATGAGTCCCTGGTACTTCAGTCAGCTGGGCTCGCTGGCCAGAGCGTTCGACTTTTCTGTGGACGTTCCCGTTAGCGATCTGCCTGAAGAAGCCATTGATGTGATGTTGTACGGCACAAAGGGCGAGCGCATCAAGGTGCGGCACGATACCAAGAAGGGCAAGACTTACCAGTGGGACGCCAAGTTCGAGGGCGTGTGCGTCAACCTGCAACGCCGGTTTATGGAGACCGAGTCCGACCATGTGCGAGGTGATATAGAGCGATACATGTCGTCCAGAGCATGTGCCTCTTGCGATGGGCAGCGTCTGAAGAACGAGGCGCTGGCGGTGACGGTGTGTGGCCTGAACATCATGGATGTCACTCATAAGTCCATTACAGCGGCGTTGGAGTGGGTTGCCTCGATTGGCGGGGATGCACCCGATATTTCCAAGGCGGATATGGCCAAGAAATCGGCAGCGAAGGCCTCCAAGAATGGCACGAAGGGTCGTACCTCTAAGAGCAAGATCAAGGTGGCAGACCAGCCCGTGCTGTCCGATAGGGAAAAGGCGATAGCGGACCAGATACTCAAGGAGATTGACGCTCGACTGAATTTCCTGATGAATATCGGTCTGCATTACCTGACACTTTCGCGCAGCGCATCGACGCTGAGTGGTGGCGAGGCGCAGCGCATAAGGCTGGCCACGCAGATTGGCTCGGGCCTGATGGGGGTGCTATACGTCTGTGACGAGCCGTCGATTGGTCTGCATCCGGCTGATGATTACCGCCTAATTGGCACGCTGCAACGGCTGGTAAGGCTGGGCAATACGGTGTTGATCGTGGAGCACGACGAGGCCATCATGCGGTCTGCAGACTGGCTGGTGGACCTGGGGCCTGGTGCAGGTGAGCACGGCGGACATATCGTGGCGTCTGGTCCTGTGGAAGAGGTCATGGCCAACCCGAATTCGCTGACCGGCCTGTATCTTAGCGGACGAAAGAATATTCCCCTGCCGGAGAAACGGCGCAAGAAGAGTGGGAAAAAGCTGCTCATCCGAGGCGCGTCAGAGAACAATCTCAAGAACATCAACGTGGAGATTCCGTTAGGCCAACTGGTGTGCATCACTGGGGTATCAGGGTCTGGTAAGAGCACACTGATCAACGAAATCTTGTACAAGAAGCTGGCGCAGCTATTCTATAAGGCCAAGGACCGGCCCGGGCTTGTGAAGTCCATCGAAGGCGTCGAGCATATCGACAAGATTGTGAACATCGACCAGTCTCCTATCGGGCGGACGCCGCGCAGCAACCCGGCCACATACACCGATACCTTTACGCCGATACGAGAGCTGTTCTCGACGGTGCCGGAGTCGCGAATGAGAGGTTACAAGCCTGGGCGTTTCTCCTTCAACGTGAAGGGTGGGCGCTGTGAGGCTTGCAGTGGCGACGGGTACATCAATATCGAGATGCAGTTCTTGCCGGACGTGACGGTGCCGTGTGAGATTTGCGAGGGCAGTCGCTACAACCGCGAGGCGCTGGAGATCAAGTGGAAGGGTTGCACTATCGCGGAGGTCTTGAATATGACGGTGACGGAGGCGTTGCCGATATTCGAGAATATACCTCGTGTGCGCAACCGGTTGCAGACCATGCAGGACGTGGGCCTGGGTTACATTCGACTGGGTCAGCCCGCCACGCAGCTCAGTGGTGGCGAGGCACAAAGGGTGAAGCTGGCTAAGGAGCTTTCGAAGCGGGCCACTGGTCAGACGCTGTACATCCTGGACGAGCCTACTACGGGGTTGTCTTTCGAGGATTGCGCTCACCTTTTACGAGTGTTGCAGAGGCTGGTGGATACCGGCAACACAGTCGTGCTGATTGAGCATCACCTGGATATGATCAAGAATGCGGACTGGCTGATCGACCTGGGACCTGACGCGGGTGACGACGGCGGAGAGATCGTAGGTGTGGGTACGCCGGAGCAGATCGCCCGCATGAAGCACTCTTACACAGGCCAGTACCTGGCGCCAGTATTAGGATTGGCTGAGCAGGTCGGCGCTGCGGACTAGATTAAGGACTGGAGAAATAATTTATTCGGAGTCCAGCGGTAGGTAAACAGGAATTTCAAGCCCGAATAAGCTGACCGCCACCGGATCTGAGTCACAAAAACTACAAAGCACATTGCTGGAATAGAGTTCTACCACTCAGAAATATCTTAGGGCTTGGCCTCTTTGCAACGCCGAATGATCTCGGTGGTCGAGATACTTGTCGTGTAAGGGACCGTACGTAAGATTCCCATGTCAATTGGAATCTGGTACAGGCTTTTTAGTTGCTCTTCGGACATGTCGTCGCCGTGCACAACTAGCTCGATGCCGTTTTGCTCTATCCACTCGGAGCTGACCTGCAGCGGTGCATTGGGCACGACCTCGTCAACGTAGCGGCAGCCGGCGACACACGACATGCGCTCCTCCATTGTTAATATGGGCTTACGTTTATAGCTCTCCACAACATCGTCGGCGTGGATGCCTATCAGAACGAAGTCTCCCAGAGCGCTAACCTTCCGAAGAAACTCGACGTGGCCGAAGTGAAACAGGTCAGCAACCATGTCTGCGTATACGCGTGTCATGCAGTGGATTCCTTTCTATATCCATCACGGCTTTGGCGCCAATTCAATAGCCGTCTGCTGGCCAAATTATTCTTCAGCCAAGATGGTGAGTCGGCCCGAAGCTGTTAGAGGGTCCGGGCTGTAAACATAGGTCTTGCCTTGTGCAAGCCTCTCCATGTAGAGCAACTCCTCGTGGTCGCCATGGCGGACGACGACGGCATACCAGTCGTCGCAGGGTAGGTTGAACTTGGCGTAGCCGCGAGCGTTGGTGCTGAAACGGCCAACTCCGGCAACCTTGACCTCGGCGTCCGAAACTGGATTCTGTTGTTGGTCGAGGACTAGTAGCCTGCTGGCTCGTCCAGTGAAAATGAACTTGCTTAGGAAAAGACTCCACCTGGAACGCCGATCGGAGAAGATCGTCTCTGGGATCATATCGATTACGTCGTGCTCATATCCGGTCTGCTTGGGGACTGACCACTCGGGGCCGTACTTTAGCCTGAGGTACTCCTCAGGGGGATTCGGTACGTGAAACTTCTCGCCCAAGAAGTCGATCTCTTTTAGCTCTGTGAACAACCTGGCGGGAAAAGGAACGCCTGGGAAATGAATTATCCGGTCGTCGATGATGCGATAGCAGGTCCAGTCCACTCTGATTGAAGACTTGATCATCGGTGTGGATATGGAATAGTCGTTTCGCTCTATCCTGACGAAAAACCCATGGCTTCGGAAGGCAGCGACAACATCGTCAACCCTGTCTTCAGAGATCCCATGAGGGCCAATAATTGATCCCAGGTCCATGTCGTCGTCCCACGGGATGAAGCCTTTGTCGCGAATGGCGCCGAGGCACGTGCCCTGCCTGAGAAAGAACGGCACGCCGAGTCCGTCCAGGACCTGCTTGGCCTCCTTGAGGAGGCTTTCGGCTGCGGACTGCTCTATGGGTTGCAGGGTTGAGTATGACCTCTCAAGCGCTGCCTCATCCGCTCCATCTGTCGTTGACATGGTTATCTCTTCACCGCAAGACGATTTGGTCTGAATCGACCTGTTGCCAAAGATACCAGAGTATTAAGGCGGCCGAAAGACTACCCGATGAGGGGTCGTGGATAGGCCTAGCCTGGGCGGGTCGCCGGGTTGGACGGACGGCGCGCGAACAGGAACACCAGCGCACTAAACACAGCCAGCGCCGCAAAACAGACCAGGGCGTTGCGGTAGCTTCCTGTGGCATCGTAGATCAGGCCTCCGATTAGCGGGCCTATCGCGTAGCCACTCACCTGCGCGGCCCTGTTAATGCCGTAAATGAAGCCTATAGACTTGGTGCCGTAGAAGTGAGGCCACAGCAGAAGTGACATTAGATTGACAGTGGCTGTTGATATTCCGTGGATGACGGCGAACAGGTAGGCATCGGACACGCTGTTTGTATATATCAGGATGACTTGGCTTAGCGCGACGGCCAGGTATGCAACAACCAGTGCGAGCTTGAGCGATATTCGTTCGCCGGCGATTCCCATTGCCAGCGCAGACACGGCCCCCGCTGTGAACATTATGCTTATCGCCGCCACTGCGGACTGGGAGCTCAACCCCTGTTGGGTGAGGTGAGGAACGAAATGCAGCGCGATACCTGAGATGGCGACGCTTATGGCAAACAGCGATGCCAGCAACAGCCAAAAGGCAGAAGTCCGGACCATTTGCGCGGTCGACCAGTTGGCCTCGTCGTCGTTGGGCTTATATGAAGGAGCGTGTCCGGTCGTGACCAGCCTTTGACCTGGATTTACTCCATCCAAAGCCAAGCCCATGTCCGCAGGCTGACGCCGCATGACCAGAGCAACGGGTAGGACTCCGATGACGAACATTACGCAGCCCAGTGCCAGCCATGTCATTCGCCAATCGCCGACCTGCATCACCACTTGAGTGAGCGGCGCCAAGATGATGAAGCCGGCTGCTTCGGCGAAGTACACGATGCCCATGGCTCTGCCACGAAAGCGCAGGAACCATTTCGCTACTGAGGTTGCAACACCGACTTTGACCAGTCCCTGCCCAGAAATTCGGGCGACGGTCATGGCTATATAAAACCCCAGCAACGTCTGTACCACCGACAGGTACATCAAGGCCAGGACGATTAAGAGGCCTCCGCAAACTAGCACGAGGCGCGGGCTGTACCTGTCGAACAGCCCGCCTATTACGGGGGACAGCACCGCGCCCAGGATTGCGCCCAGGCTGGCAGCCCCAGCAATTTCGGTCCTGGTCCAGCCAAGCTCGTCGCCCATGGGGCCAATGAAGATGGTGAGAATGGAGATGGCTGTAGCGGCGTTGGCGAGTCCAATGCCTGACGAAGCACCAACGATGTACCAGCCATAAAACAAGCGTGGATTTTTTGAATTTTGAATCTTTTGGATACTCAGGTCCTTCGAATTTCCGCTTTACGAAACTTAGGTGCGCTCGGGATTATTTTGGCGGAGTGGCGGGCGCTGGTATTTTATCAGCCTTGGGAGGTAAGTGGGGGAAGGGGTTCGGGGGAGGGGCTTGGTGCTGAGAAGTCAAGGTATGGACGCCTCGTTGGATATAGGCCTGCGAATGATCTCTCAAGCGCAGCCTCATCCGTTCCATCTGTCGGTGACATGCTTCTCTTTTTTCGTAGCCAGGCGATTTGGTCCGAATACGACCTGTTGCCAAAGATACCAGAGTATTAAGGCAGCCGAAAGGCGGGGCTTCGCTCGCAAAGGAGTTAATTTGTGGGATTGGTATTATGAACTTGGGAGATTGTAGTGCTGAGGTGGCAAGGCATAGCGGTGGCGCATGGCCGCGCCGGAGCAGATCCCTGGCATGAAGCAGGCTTACATTGGCCAATACGTGGTGCCTATGTCGGGCGTAGCCCAGCAGGCAGGGGTCTGTTTCTTTTCAAATTAGCCACAGGGAAGTTGAATCTCTATTGCCTCCAACCATTCCTGAAATAACAAAAAGACCGCCACTTGGCCATGCAGAAAATGCATTTGGATGTTCTCAATCCCATGTTATTGGCAATTCTCCAAATAGCATGATTCCAATTATTGTTAATTTGGGCAGAATTGTAATTGACGAAGGATATTATTGATCCCAATTGGTTGATATCGGTCCGCGAGCCAGTATTTTCGCCAACGCCTTTGTTGGCAAGAAACCACCGAGAGAATATCGAATGCCCTGAGCACTCCAGCTATCTTCGATACCGATCAACATGTAAAGCGCTGCGTTGTGTTGATCGGCGTTGCCGTTATGGTACCAATTCAGTAAAATCCTCATAAATTTCTTTCTAAGTTGAGCGGAAATGGTTGGGTCTAGGCGTAGGCAGTTGGATATTAGTTTCATCCGATCCATCTCGGAAATGTCCTGGAATTCCCATAAGGCAGTCATAGCATTTGTGGCACTCGAAAGTGAGGCAAAGCAAAACGCAATGGCATTTTGCCACCAAGGATCAATTAATATGTGTCGCTTTATTAACCGCTCCCACCTTCTCTCGTTGGAATACCATTTGCCTGTAAGGAATTCTTGGAGGGCTAAGTGACCGAAACCGTACGTTTCTTCGGTCATCTTCGTGAGTATTCCATGGTGCAAGCATGTTTCGAGGATGACTTCAGATGCATCATCTGCAGAAACCCCGAAGCTTGGCAGACGCGGCCTTTTTGTTCGTAACCGCATCAGGCAAAGATACGACAAGAGGGCACTCTTGCCCGATCCGGCTTTGCCTAGTCTCAAGAGCCGGGGATAATTTGTCACCAACTGGTCCGTCTGTATCACTGGTCTGTCTGTATCAAGTGTATATCTAGTTGAGGTTGCTGTTTGGAGAGACCTGATAGGTTTACTTCGTTAGAACCTCCTCCGCTTGCACTTCTTGGGCTGCGTATTCTCAATCCAATATCCTGAACCAATCCCTTCATGAATTCCTCGTAAGCCTCAGGCTGGACGAATGATTCTGTAAGGGCCGTATCCAGCACCACGGGCGTTACATAAACGTCATCTATATACTGTAAATTCGGTCGATATGCAGTGAAATACGATATCCGATTGGTAACGAGCTTGACATATTCCTCCAGTTTCTGGGATTCAGATCGTGACTTCTGGAACTTTTGACTGACTTGAGGGCCTAGATACTTTGTTCCCGCAGTCATAATCGTCTCTAGTACTCCGGAGACAATCGTCTGAACAGTAATTTGATCCAAAATAAGCACCTCAATGCTTTGAGATGATTGACTTTCATTGCAGGTTGATACCTATAAAACCTACAAATTTGCTTATTAAGTAGGGTTTATTAAATATTGCCACTGTTAGCCGAGCTTAGAACCATTCTGAACTCGTGTCGATATCGATTCAATCAATGAGATTCCATACGATTAGAGACATTGCGAACTATAATGGCTTATAACAATGTGCCTGCGCTTCATGGTCATATCGCTACCTGAAGGCACATTTCAGGTAGCGATAATCATCAGACATCTAGTCGGGATCGGAGTCTGATTGTATTCGATGCGAACCAACGATAGGAATTGTGCAGGCCCAATACGAACGCGGGACCCTGAACAGATGCCTATGCCAAATATAGACCCATTATGATATTTAAAAAGGGTACGACCTATTACTTCGTCTGCCTTACGTCGATTTACACCAATGTTCTTCACTAAAATAAGGATTACTGAAACTAGAATTGAGCAAGATTTGGACGAATGGAGGCGAGATGCGCACGAATACTCTTAAGCAAAAGTTGGCCATGGGGCAGGCGGCTTTTGGAGCTATGATTACTTTTCCGGAGCCTTCTGCCGTGGAGATGCTGGGGCACATGGGTTTCGACTGGGTGCTTATCGATAACGAGCACGGGTCGGTGACTATCGACACAGTAGAGAACATGATCCGCGCGGCAGAGCTAACCGGCGTTGCGCCTATCGTGAGGCCGGTGGCCAATCGCATGGATGTAATCGCGCCGTTCCTGGACAGGGGAGCGTGGGGAGTGCAGGTGCCGCATGTCAACACGGCGGACGAGGCTCGAGATGCCGTCAACTCGTGCAAGTACTACCCCAAAGGCGAGCGCGGCATGTTCAGTCGCGGCAGGCCTGCGGACTACGGCATCACCGGCTCGACCACCGACTACGTGAAGGAGGCCAACGCGCAGACGCTGGTGTGCCTGATGCTGGAGGAGGTGGAGGCCATCGACAACCTGCCGGAGATCGTGAAGGTGCCGGGCATCGACGTGCTGTTCATCGGCTCAGGCGACCTGTCGCAGTCCATGGGCTACCCCGGTCAGCAGACTCACCCCGAGGTGCAGGCGGTCATGGAGCGCGGCGTGAAGCTGATCCGAGACGCGGGTATTGTGGCGGGCGTTAGCTGCCCGGACGACCTGGTGCCGAAGTTCCTGGGGCTAGGCGTGCAGTACTTCCACGGCAACATCGGCAATTTTATTCATCAGGCGGGCTCGACATATCTGAAAAATCTGCGCGAGGCCGCTGCCGCCCAGTCTATGTAATTAGTGGAAAGAGCTAGGCGCCGGAGGTCGGCAGGTTCGGCGGTACGATGGTGACAGGGCCGCCGTTGGCCGATACCAGCTTGCGCATAGGGTAATTGATCTCCACGCCAGCTTCTCTTAGGGAGTGATGGATCGTCTTTACCAGATCGCTGGTCAGCGCGAAGCTGGCAAGACGGTCGGCGGCCTGAATGAATACCCAGAACGCTATGTTGCTGTCGTCGAACCTCTCGAAGCCAAACCAGGGTGCGACGCTGTGGATGGCGTGGGGAGACTCCGCCACCAGCTTGTCGCATGCTGCCATGACGACTTCCTGGACATGGTCGAGGTCGGAGTCGTAGCTGACGCCGCAGTACACGATGATGCTCATGTCGGGCGTGGGGCTGTTGTAGTTGGTGACGATGCTCTCGGCCATGCGGGAGTTGGGAATGATGACCAGATTGCCGAACATGGTGCGAACCTTGGTGCTTCGCCAGCCTACCTCTACCACGTAGCCCGCAGGCCCATTCTCCAGCTCGATGTAGTTGCCGATGTTAAGCTCGCCCTCTGTAACGACGTACGTTCCCGCGAAGAAGTTGGCCAGCGTCGGTTGCACGGCCAGGGCTACAGCGATGCCGCCGATTCCCAGGGCAGCCCAGATGGGGCTTATGGGTATGCCCAGCGCGGACAGAGCGAAGAGCGTGCCGACGGAGTAGGTGGCCAGGGGCAGTATGCGACGCAGTGGGGGCAGCAGCCGGTCGTCCATCTGCGACTGCGTTCTCGCGGCGATGTTGTTAATGTACCAGGAGATCAGAACATCGAGCAGGTGGTAGGTGAGGAAGGTAAGCTCTGCGATGATGATGACGAGCCATGCTTTGCGAAACCACTCTGCCCATGCGGAGACAATGGCGTAGCGTGGGCCGGATAGCTCCGTGAGCACAAGAAGGCCGGTGAACAGGCCAGCCAAAGCTATGAATAGGACGATTGGCCCTCGAAAGGTTATAATTAAGCCCAGGCCTAAGGCATTGGGTGAGCGGTTGGTCCACCGGCGAATGATGAGGCGCAGCACTACGTTTACTATGCCGGATATGACTAGGAGTAGTGCGAAAACGCTGGCGGCTGTGACGGGGCCCCAGAGTTCGGATTCTGTTATGAATGTGGGCAGCATCCGGTTAGCTCCTGTGGTTTGCGGGTTCTGAGGATTTTAGCACGGAGCGACTGCATGCTGCTTTGGCTAACGCGCCTCTATTTGGCTGCGTATCGACTCCAGAGTGGTGGGGCCAATGCCGTTGACGGCGAGCAGGTCGTCGACGGTGGGGAAGGGGCCGTTAGCATCGCGATGGCCGACCATGGCCTTTGCCTATGCCGGGCAGCGTCTTGAGTAACTCCACATCCGCTGAATTCACATTTATTTTTGAAATTTTTGCATTATCAGCTGAGGGCAAGGGGTTAGCGTTGGTTCTTGTGAGGGCGGGCGCAGATTCGCTAATGGCCGGGATGTGCCAGTAGTCTTCATCGTTCAGGAGCGAGGCGAGGTTCATGGCGGTGAGGTCGGCGTCGGCGGTCGGCCCGCCAGCAGCCTGAAGCGCCTGCTGCACGCGGTCGCCTTCAGACAGGCTGTACACGCCTGGAAACTGAACTGCACCTGTGACGTAAACGCCAACTTGGGCGCTGATTACTGTCGTTGGTTCAGGTAGAGTTATGTGCACGCCTTCGGAGTCTGAGGGCTGGATAAATAAAGCAATGGCTCCGGACACCACGGCGATTATGGCGGCTGTCAGTAGTATTTGTCGAAGAAACTTCATGCGATTGTTGGTTGCCTCGATTAAGAGAGAATATGGCACGTTATCTGCCATGTTGTCAACGAGTAATATGGCGCGCCGTTTCTTGACCGACCTCCGACGCCGTACCTATAATGACTCGGAACAGGCTTTGGCTTAAACCGGCGTTCTAGCTAGGCGACCTGTGCCTATGAACGACCAGACGGGATGCCTGTTTTTATAGAAAATTCGTGAGAGGTCAGGATGTCGGAAAGCACCGCAGCGGCCCAGGTGGAAGAGGTCATGGCCAGCGCCATGGCTGAACTGGAAGCTACAGTAGACCTGGAGCGGCTAGAGGGTTGGCGGGTTTCGTACCTGGGACGGCGTGGCAAGCTGACGCAGATCCTTCGAGGACTGGGCGGCCTGTCTCCTAACGAACGTCGGGCCGTTGGTGCAGCTGCCAACCGCCTCAAAACGCTTCTGGAAGATAGCCTGGATAATCGGGAAGCGGCCATTAAACAGGCAGCTTCTGAAGGTAACTCAGACAAGAATGCTATCGACGTCACTCTTCCCGGATGGCCTGCTGCACAGGGTGGGCTACACCCTACAACAAAGATCGTCCGCGAGATTCTTGGCGTGTTCCACTCTATGGGCTTTCAGGTCGCCGAAGGGCCTGAGGTGGAGTGGGACCGATATAACTTTGAGATGCT
This sequence comes from Dehalococcoidia bacterium, assembly GCA_963581905.1. Classification (GTDB taxonomy): domain Bacteria; phylum Chloroflexota; class Dehalococcoidia; order Lucifugimonadales; family JADFKI01; genus Casp-Chloro-G4. The sequence continues at coordinate 8,124 of CAUZQF010000013.1, read as the reverse complement.
CAACATCCCCAAGGAACACCCGGCCAGGGATGCTTTCAATACGCTATGGGTCGACTATTATGACGAAAACGGCGAAATGCCAATGCTGCTTCGGACGCACACGTCGCCCGTTCAAGGGCGGTACATGGAGCAGAACAAGCCGCCTATAAGAATCGTCTCGCCGGGGAACTCGTATCGCTACGAGGCCACTGACGCTACGCACGAGTGGCAGTTCACGCAGATCGAGGGACTTGCGGTGGACAGGGGGATTACCTTTGCCAACCTGAAAGGGACGCTGTTCGAGTTCGCCAGACGAATCTTCGGCCAGGAGCGGAAGGTCCGTTTCCGATGTGACTTCTTCCCTTTTGTGGAACCGGGAGTGGACATGTCGATCGACTGCTTTAGCTGCGAAGGCAAGGGCTGTCGCATATGTTCTGACACGGGCTGGATAGAGATCATGGGCGCTGGCATGGTGCATCCCAAGGTGCTGGAGGCGGCAGGGCTAGATCCTTATATCTACACCGGCTTTGCTTTTGGCATGGGGCCAGAGCGCATCGCGATGCTCAAGTACGGCATCGATGACATACGCCTGTTCCACGCCAACGACCTGCGATTCCTGAAGCAGTTCTGAACTAGTCAACAGTTGTTAGTTCTTGGTAGGCTTGTGATCGCGGAACTAATAACTAAAGACTAATTACTTATAACTATCCCCCCGAGGACTTGAATGAAGGTACCAATATCCTGGCTTAAGAAATACGTTCCTATAGACATGCCTCCCAAAGAGTTGGCGCATCTTCTGACGATGGCTGGCAACGAGGTGGGAGAAGTAGAAGAGATCGGCGGAAGATGGGACCGCGACAAGGTTGTGATTGGCCACGTGCTGAAGATCGAGCCTCATCCTAATGCGGACAGGCTTCGACTTCCCACCGTGGACATCGGCAACGGCGAGACGGCAACTGTGGTCTGCGGTGCGCCCAACGTAGCCGAGGGGCAGAAGATCGCCTTCGCCAAAGAGGGCGCAACGCTGTTCAGTCCGAGGTCTGGGACCACGGAAGCGCTGAAGGCGGCGAAGATAAGAGGCGTCGAATCTGCGGGTATGGTTTGCTCGACGCTGGAGTTGGGCATGGGCGAGGACCACGCGGGCATCCTGGTGCTTGCTGACGATGCGCCTGTTGGCACTGCCTTAGTCGACTACATGGGCGATGCCGTACTGGATGTAGAGGTTACGCCTAACAGGCCGGACTGTCTGTCCGTTCTCGGCATCGCACATGAGATCGCCGCACTGACTGGCGTCGTGGTGACGGAGCCAGAGCTGTCTTATCCGGAGGTCGGCGAGGCCATAGAAGGGCAGGCGAGTGTCCAGATAGAGGACTCAGGGCTTTGCGGTCGTTACACGGCAGCGCTTATTCATGACATCAAGATTGCCGACTCTCCCAAGTGGATGCAGGATGCTCTTATTAAGTCCGGGCAGCGTCCGATAAACAACATTGTGGATATCACGAACTACGTAATGTTGGAGTACGGCCAGCCTCTGCACGCCTTCGACTTCGGCAAGGTGAAAGAAAGCAAGATTATCGTTAGGGCGGCCCGTTCAGGCGAGCAGCACATTACGCTGGACGGTGAAGACCGCAAGCTTGAGCCGCCTATGTTGGTTATCGCGGATGTAAGCGATGCGGTGGGAATGGCAGGCGTCATGGGTGGCGCTAACACTGAGATCGACGAGACGACAAAGGCGGTCTTTCTAGAGTCGGCAAACTTTAGCGCTAAGAACACCCGGCGTACGCGGAACGCATTGGGCGTGAGCACCGAGGCATCTTATCGCTTCGAGCGCGGCATACGAGCGGAGTTGGCGCCGCTGGCTTTGCGCCGGGCTACGCAGTTGATGGTGGAGCTGGCGGGAGGCAAGGCCGCTGCCGGCATCATCGATATCTATCCTGGAGAAGAGCCTGCGCCAGTGGTGAAGATAAGCAGGCAGCGAGTCCGACAGGTCCTGGGCGTGGACTACAGCATCGCCAAGATGGAAGGGGTGTTGACATCCTTGGGCTTTAAAAGGGGCAAGCAGCCGGAGGGTCTCATCGACATGATGGAGGCCTTCGGGGGCGGACCCGTTTCCAATCGTGACGACTCCATCTGGATGGAAGCGCCTTACTGGCGTTCGGATATCAGAATAGAGGAAGACGTTATCGAGGAGTTGGCTCGGATAATAGGCTACGACAGCATACCCACAGCCATGCTGGCAGTGCCGATACCGCACCAGTTGGCGGATGCCAAGAGGGAGATGCGAGAGCACGTCAAAGACCTGATGGCTTCGTCGGGAATGTATGAGTCGACCTCCTATACTCTGGTCAATACTGACCTGTTATCAAAAGTGAATGCCCTGGATACGGAAAATCCGCCGCTGAAAATATTAAACCCCATGAGCGTGGAATTTGAACTTTTGAGGACCAGCCTTCGAGGTAGTGTTCTTACTACTTTGGCTACTAACAGGCGGGTCTCTCAAAGCGAGGGCATACGCATGTTCGAGGTGGGCAAGGTGTTCATGCCCAGGGAAGAGGCTCGGGAGCGTGAACTTCCTGACGAACGTGAAATTCTAATAGGTGTGCTATCTGGCCCGCGCTTCCCGACGTCCTGGACTGCGCCACAAGGGGACTTGGGGTTCTTCGACGGCAAGGGTGTGCTCGAAGGAATGTTCAGCTCGTTGGGAGTTCAGGTGGCGTTCGAACGTTACACCGAGGACTCCGTGTTGGATGCTGGCAAGACGGCTAGGCTCGTATGCAACGGGGTCGTGGTTGGAGTCGTAGGCGAGGTTACGGCTAGCGTGCTGGCCAACTTCGACCTGGAGGGCAGCCCGGTCGCCATGTTCGAGGTCGATCTGGAGTCGCTGAGACAGGCCTCGCCGGAAGTGGTGCGGAGGTACCGTGGCACCAGCAGGTTCCCCGAGTCGTACAGGGACATAGCTCTAACGGTAGACGAGGGAACGACCTCTGCGCAGATTGAGGTAATCATTAATCGCAACAGACTTGTCGTTCGCAGCGTGGCGTTTGACGTCTATTCAGGCGAGGGCGTGGCCGATGGGAAGAAGTCGGTCGCCCATCGACTGGTGTTCCAGTCAGACAAAGATACGCTGACATCGAAGCAGGTGGATAAGGCGCAGGGTGACATCCTCCGGCAACTTGAGCGAGAGCTCGGCGCTGAGCTCAGGGGGTAGATAGATGGTTCATCAGGGACATAGCCATCGCCATTATGGCGAGACCATGCTCAGTGTTGAGGATGCTCTCGATCGGATCTTGAGCTTCTTCCAGGTGCTGGGCCCGGAAGAGAAGCCTCTGCTGGAGGCGTTGGGGCAGGTGCTGGTTGAAGACGCCACGTCTCCTTACAACATACCTCCGATGGACAACTCTGCGATGGACGGCTACGCGGTTCAGGCCGCTGACGTGAAGGGCGCTTCCAAGGATAGCCCTGTTAGCTTGCGCGTAATCGGTCATGTCGCGGCGGGACACCTGCCGACAGAAATCGTCGGGCCGGGAACAGCGATTCGCATAATGACTGGCGCTCCTATTCCGGATGGCGCAGATGCCGTGGTGCCTTTCGAGGACACTGATGAACTGGACAGAAGGGCTGCCGGTGGAGAGATTACTGACATTGGCATACGGTTCGAGGTGAAGGGCGGCGCGGACATTAGGCCTGCTGGGCAGGATGTGCAGACGGGCACAAAAGTGCTGGCCAAGGGCAGTGTGCTGCGGCCATCAGAGGTTGGGGTGCTCGCTTCACTGGGCTTCGGAAACGTAAAGGTCGTCAGGCGGCCTGTGGTTGCGATTCTTGCCACGGGGGACGAGCTGCTGGAGCCAGGGGAAGAGTATGGCGCTGGCAAGATATACAACAGCAATAATTTCAGCGTGGCGGCCAGCGTGTTGCGATATGGTGGCCTGCCCAAGATGCTGGGAATTGCCCGCGACAACCTCGATTCAATGAACGCCAAGCTCGAAGAGGGGCTGGACGCAGACATGCTCATTACCTCTGCGGGCGTGTCTAAGGGCGACTACGACATGGTGAAGGACGTGCTGGCACAGCACGGCAAGATCGACTTCTGGTCTGTGAAGATGAGGCCTGCCAAGCCGCTCGCCTTCGGTGTGCTAAATGCTCCTGACGGGCGAAAGGTGCCCCACCTGGGTCTGCCCGGCAATCCAGTGAGCGCTCTGGTGGCGTTCGAGCAGTTCGGACGAGCTGCGATTCACAAAATGATGGGTAAAACTGAATTAGCCAAGCCCACTATTGAGGCCGTTTTAGACGAGCCTATATATAATAATGATGGCCGAAGGGTGTATGCCCGAGCTATAATTACTCGACAGAATGGTACCTACCACGTTAAGCTGACAGGCGACCAGGGCTCTAATCTGCTAACCTCAATGGCCCGCGCAAACGGACTGGCCATTTGTCCTGAAGACGTTCAGAAAATGGAAGCGGGCGATAAGGTGCAGGTTCAGATGTTAGATTGGTCGGAGGATGTATTTTGATGAACGAAGCGCAGACCCAACAGAGCGACGATGGCTCTGAAAAAGTTGAACAGTACTTTCCACAATTTGTCATATCGCAGGAGCAGGCGGTCCGATTAGGTCGTTCCTTGCCCTTGATGATCGTTGGCCGGATGAGTTACACAGATAAGCAGACTTTTGGCGAAAACCTTGAGCCTGATGCAGATATTCAGGCCCTGATCGGTCATGTTGCCACTAATAGCAGCAACGACCCTGACTACCTTCTCCCAGACACACCGTTAAAAGAGGCCATTTTCCGAGTTATCCTTGCCAATGGTAATGAGGCAATGACTGCGGAGGACATTAGCGAGCTTCTAACCGAGAGATGGGCTATGACGGCGTACCCCCGAGACGTGACGCCTGAGGTAATTCAACGGCTGCTGGAGAGCAGCTACTCGTATGGAATTGTAAGAGTGGCAGTCCCCGAAGATGAGGAAGATGAAGAGATCATTGTAGATGTGGTGTATCAGGCTGCATCTAATAAGGTTGAAGAAACCGACGGCGATGAGGATGACCCTGAAGAGGGAGCTGATGCTGCGGACGAAGCTGACACTGAAAGCGAAGCTGACGCTACAGACGAATCTGACGAGGAAGCATCAGAAGAATAGGCAGGTAAGGCCGTTAGGAATCTAAATAGATAAATTCCGATAACTCTTAGGAAGAGTTAACACAATCAAAGAGGGCGATGCAATTGCATCGCCCTCTTCTAATTCGTCTCTAAACTTCTGTATCCTTGCGCTTCTTGCGCTTTCCCATCACCTGGGTGCTCTCAGCACTGGCGATAGGTACGGAAATCACGGATTTCTTGGTGCTTGCTTTCTTCGGCTTCTTGGACTCTCGCTTTGGGGAACTACCCTTAGCCATCGTCTCACCTCCCCGATTAATACTGGACGTATTTTGCCCTGTTCATCCCAGTGTAGACCAATTCCAGCTAAGTGTAAAGTTGGTCCGCCTGTCGGTGATGGCCAATAGTAGATGTATTTTGCAATTATGGGATTTAGGCAGGGCAAGATAACACAGGCGTAATGAACCCTGTCCTATGGTGTATTTACCGTAGGAGCCCCCTCAAAATAAATGGGTTCTGTTGGTCGTGATTTTCGGCCAGAGAGGATGGGACATGGGAAGTTCAGCAGTAGTGATAAGGCGGACAGGGGTCACGTGCGCCAGCAATGTAATGACGCTAATTACTTTCCTTGTGTTGAATCTCATAGTCATAATCCCCATAGCCCAATTATTCCTCCGCGTGCTTGATTAGTGCGTGACTAAAATCAGGTTCTCCTCCTCAGCGATCTAGGTTTTTACTTTTTTCTAATACAAAGACTAAAAAGTGATTGACCGTATCAGGTACATCCGAGGTATAAAGTATGTAGATAAGCCTGCGGTGTGAAATCATGTATGGGATGAACCGATAGTGATCCCTATAGGTGTTGGTAACACCGGGTTACCTGGCTTCAAGGCAAGGCTTTTCACATATTAATGTTCGTAGAGTCTTAGATAGCGTCCGAGATATCTACGCAGAAAGAGATAGGACTACATGGGATTTGCAGAGGATGTAAGGGCCAAGATAAACGAGTCACTGGTTCAGCGCATGCAGGTTGCAGAAGTAGCCGTTAAGAAGGCTGGCGAGACCAAGACTCAGTTCGTTAGTGATGCGGCAGCCAGCAAGTTTGACCTGCTGGTTCTTCGTAGGACACCAGCCGGACCCAACAATCCAGAGCGCGTGGCCAAGGAAAATTCATTGCAGACGAAGATTCGAGATTCCCGAGAAAAGTACATTAAGGCTGAGCAGGAGATGGAAGTCTCGCAGAAAGACCTTACTATGTATCAGGGCATTAAGGCGGACCTTCTAAAGGGAGCGCTTCAGCTCATCGCCTAACTGGATTCTTTCGAATTATTGTTAATAAGAGGGGCGGGGTAAATCCCAGCCCCTTTTCTATTTGTCTCGAATTAGACCCAGTATTCAGGGTAGCGCCGCCGCCGAGATAGCCTATTTAGGTAGGACCGATTCATTAGGAAAATATCACGATCACATTGGCGCTGGAGCATTATGACTGATGACAAGCACGGAGAGAAATCGATAATTACCGCGCGGGCTTTAACAAAGCGATTCGGGGAATTCGTGGCGGTTGACGGCATCGATTTCGACATCGTGGACGGAGAGTGCTTTGGATTCGTAGGTCCTAATGGCGCGGGTAAGACCAGTACCATGAAGATGATTTCCTCTTGATGGGTTTCCAGATGTTGTGCAGAAATTCGCCTGGGCGCTGCCTCTTACCCTGGCAACAGCACTGGTGGCAGGGGAGTTCTCTGTGTGGTTGATAGCTTTGTTGACCTAGATAAATGCGTACATGCTGGTGGCACTTTGGCTGGAAACTCTCCTGATGCGACGTAGGCTCATCAAGTAGTCTTCCTAAATACGTGTGTTTACAGCCTCTGTGGTAAAATCGGGCCGAACTAGCGGCTGGTACGATGCCGAGATCGAATAAATAAACGCGAGACAAAAGACCTGCATGGACCAAACAATAAGCTTTTGCACAACCTCCGATGGCGTTAGGATCGCTTACGCGATTTCAGGAGAAGGCCCGCCACTGGTTAAGGCCCCTAACTGGATGTCGCATCTAGAGTTTGAGTTGCAATCGCCATTTTGGAAGCACTGGTGGGAGGAATTAAGTAAACATCACGAGGTGATCAGGTTCGACCAGCGGGGTTCAGGACTATCGGACTGGAATATCGAAGACTTTTCGTTCGAGTCTTGGGTCAGCGACCTGGAAACAGTGGTGGAAAACGTTGGTCTAGATAAGTTCTCTCTTATCGGAATTTCCCAGGGCTCGGGAGCGGCGGCGGCTTATGGCACCCGGCATCCAGAAAAGGTCGAAAGGCTCATAGTCTATGGGGGGTTACGAGAGGCAGGAACAAGCAGGGATTTCCCTCCGATGAAGTTGCAGCACTGGAGGTTTTGATGCGGCGGGAGATGGGGTCGAAACAACCCGTCATATCGGCAGCTGTTCACCTCGCAGTTCATGCCCAGTGCAACGTCGAAGCAGATGGACTGGTTCAACGAACTTCAGCGAATTTCAACATCGCCGGAGAACGCTGCCAGTATTAGTCAGGTATCTGGGAATATCGATGTGTTGGACCTGCTGCCAAAGGTGCAGGCAGAAACCCTTGTTATGCATGCTCGTGATGATGCGCGGATTTCGTGGGAGCAGGGTAGGCAGTTTGCCGCTCTGGTTCCCAATGCTCGCTTCGTTACTTTAGAAAGCAAGAACCACGTTCTCTTGGAATCAGAGCCTGCTTGGCAGGTTGCGCTGGCAGAAGTACGGGAATTTTTGGGTGTTGTGCTGCCAAGTTCTCTGCCTGTCTCAGCCCCTCTCTCCGATTTCGTTAATCCCGATTCGCTGACTCCTCGTGAATTTGACGTGCTGGGCCTGATAGCTGCGGGCAAGAGTAATCAGGATATAGCGAGCGAATTCTTCATTAGCTTCAACACTGTTACAAATCACGTAAAGAACATTTTGGGCAAGACTGGTAGTGCCAATCGAACTGAGGCAGCTGCCTACGCAATCGCTCGAGGATTTTCAAAGTAGTTTCGTCTGGCATCTAACCGGTTGAG